>JAXJYT010000109.1:0-5049 GCA_036306845.1 Acutalibacteraceae bacterium
TCACTATTACTTATTACTTCCCAAAAATCCGAGTATTTAAGAACAAAGTGAAAAGTGAAGAGGTAATAGTGAAAAAGTAAAAATCCCCGTTCTTACGAACGAGGATTTTTGGTGGGAGATGGTGGATACTCTGCGCCCCTTGATTTTTCGACCGTTCCGAACGGTTACGAAAAATCGGCGTTGCTCGAGACTTCACAGTCCCAAAAGCCTATCGCGGCTTTTGGGCTGCTTCGACTGAACCACCTTCGGCGGTTCTCATCCAAAACTACGCATTTCTGCCAAACAAAAAAGACACCTTTGAAGGTGTCTTTCTTGCTTGGAAGGGGCGAATCAAACCGAACCCCTAACCATATTCCATTATATAGGATTGAACTCCTACATATTTTTACTTGTAATTTAAAGTACATACATATCTACTATAAGAAATATTAGATTTTGAAACAATCTTTTCTTCTATATCAAAACCGTATGTTTTATAAAACATAACAGCGTCACTGTCGGTTTCGGCAATAATGGGTTTTGAGCTTTTATCTTTTACATAATCTATAAGTTTCGTTCCAATTCCTGAATGTCTTTTTTTAGTATCAACCGCTATTCCTATGATTTCTACAGTTTTATCAGTTTCCTGTGTGGATATTACACCAATGATTTTTTCGTTTAAAAAATATCCATACACAGAAACAGAAGAATCTTTTTGCATTTGTTCTGTTTTAAGCTTAAATTTATCGAAAGTAGGCTCGAACATACAAGCTGAATATATATTATAGATTTCTTCACTACACAAAATATCTTTAATGTTTTTTATCATTTTGTATTTTCCTTTGCGGTATTTATTGAGGCGATAAGAATTCGTTTCACCTCAATACATTTATTAAGCAATTCTTTATCATTATAGTAGCCACTTTCAATTAGCAATTCAATCCAGTATTCACTTTCGGAACACTCTTTAAGAGCAATTTGTAGCTTGGCGACGAAATCTGCCTTTCCGTGCGCGTAAAAAGCCTCTCTAATATTTGCACCAATACTTGTTCCCGAACGCAAAAACTGATTTATTAAAGCACTTTCACACTTTGCATTTCTTAATTCTTTACATACTTTTATAACAGTAAGTGCAAACTCTTTGGATTTTATCATTAAAGGACTTTCGGTCATAGCCAATCCACCTTTCATATTTATTATACTTTCTATAAATTAAAAAAGCAAGGCAAAGCCTTGCAAAATACTTCTTCACTATTCACTATTACTTATTACTTGCCAAAATCGACAAAAAGAGAATAGTGAAAAGTGAAGAGTTAATAGTGAAAAAGTAAAATCGACAAGCTTCTGGCGAAACTTGTCGATTTTGGCTGGGGAATAGGGATTCGAACCCCAACAAACAGAGTCAGAGTCTGTCGTGCTACCGTTACACAATTCCCCAATATTCAGTTGCGCTCTTTTGCAGAGCAATATATATTATAACTCATTTTTTCTTAAAGTCAAGATTATTTTTTTTATTATAAAAAATTTTTTGTCAGATTGTAAATTTTGCGAAAAAAGTATTGACAAAAGCGTTTGTTGCACATATTATTTTTATGTACTATTTAACTCATGGGAGGAATTTTTTATGGTATTTGAAAAAATCAGAGACCTTTTGGCAGAGCAGCTTGATGCCGATGCAGAAAGCATTACTCTTGACACGAACATTGCTGACGATTTGGGCGCAGACAGCCTTGACGTTGTAGAGCTTCTTATGGCGATTGAGGATGAATTTGAGGTTGAAATTCCCGACGAGGAAATCGAAAATCTTAAGACTGTAGGCGCAGTTGTTGATTATATTCAGGACAACAAATAATTTATAAAAATTTTATGCCCCAACCGAAAGGTTGGGGCTTTTTTATTACTTGGATTTAATGTCCTCGATTTCCTTTTGGAGAATTGCAAGGTGCTGAATAAGCGTTTTTATTTTACGTTGCTGCTTCGAAACAATAGAAGTAAGCGAAATGAGCAACAGTAATATAAAGAATATAAAGGCTAAAAACAGCGCGTTTATGGGCGATGCAATACCGATTATATGCGAAATGACACTTACTAAGTTTGGGAAAAGCACTAAAATCAGTAGAACTGCCGCCATAAAGAGCCATAAAAGAGAATACTTAAGATTAAGACTCTTTTTTCTGAGCAGTACCATAATCAGAACGAGGTATACCAATATACCAAGGATAAGTGATATACGAAGCGCTATACTCATTTTTTTGCACCGCCTTTGTAAGTGATTCTGTAAATGATAATCGAAAGTGAAACCTTTATCATATAATAAATGGACTTCATCGGGCTTATAGAAGACACGCCGCCCTCGCGCTCACGCATAACAACGGGCACCTCTAATATTTTGCCGCCGCGCAGCTTTGCCGATACAATCGCCTCGGGCTCGGGATAATCATCCGCATACTCTTTGGCAAAGATTTCTATAAACTTACGGTTTACCGCACGAAAACCGCTTGTAACGTCGCGCACGCAGGCACCACACATAAGCTTTATAAGTGAGCTTAAGAACTTTATTCCGAAACGGCGCATACCGCTTGACTGAAAGCCCTCACACTCAATAAAACGGGAGCCGATAACCACGTCTGCCTCACCCTTTTCAATGGGGTCGGTAAGGCGCTTTATATAGGCGGGGTCGTGTTGACCGTCGCCGTCAATTTGTATCGCGCAGTCATAACCGTTTTTGTAGGCATAGATATATCCGCTCTGAACGCCGCCGCCGATTCCCAAATTGCAACAAAGACTGATAAAATTAAAGCCGTTATCCTTTGCTATCTGCGCCGTGTTGTCGGTAGAGCAGTCATTTACTATAAGATAATCGCATTCGGGACAGTTTTTTTCAAGGTCTGCCACAACGCGTTCGATATTTTCGCTCTCGTTATAAGCGGGTACAATTATCAGCGTTTTCATTTTTACACCTCGTTGCTTTTCTCACTCTTTGAATATGCCTTGGCAATAAGCCTTGCAACAGGCTCAGGCCAGAAGCATTTGAACATCTGTAAATCCTCATAGGAACGTTTGTTATCGCCGATTATCTCGGTGGTCGCAGATTCCTCGTGAATTCTGTGGCACATAAGCGGCTTACTGTTATATACGAACGAGCCCTTTTTGCGCGACTGAATTTCCCACTGTTGCCAGTCGATATCACTTAAAAAGTCGTTGGTAAACGGGTTTTTGCCAACCTTAAGCTTTACGAACGAAACGGCAGGACAGCATATCGGACAACCAAGACTTAATATTCTGCGGCGCACGAAGCGACTCTTCCAAAACGCCTTTATTTTAAGCGGAGAAAGCATAAGTCGCTTTACTTTAAGCAGGGTGTTGTTATACACCTTTTCACCCTCGCGAAGCTCTGCATATCCGCTGAAGTATATTATCGGGTCCTTTGCTTTGTTAACAAACTCAAGCAGCTCTTTAAGATAATCAGGCTCGTAAATATCATCCTGATGCGCGATAGTCACAAGGTGTGTATCGCACTTGCCGTATGCAAAATTCCAGTCGCCACCAATACCCTTTATACCGTCGTTGATATAAAGCGGCAGGTTGTATTTTTGCGCAAGCGACTCAATATGCGCGTTAGGCGTTGAGGTAGCAACGATTATTTTACTTTTTACCGTTTGCGCCATAAGAGATTTTATACAATCCTCTAAATGAGCGCTTTCCTTATAGGCGCAGACCGCCCACGTATGATTAGCTTCGGTATAACTCAATTTTGTTTCCCCTTGTTTTTTAAATTATAGAAAATAACGACTGCACAAGCCGAAATATGAATAATGTAGGCAAGGATTATATCAACGCTTACGCCGTTCATTCCGAAAAGACTTATAAACGGACGCGCCGCAACGAACGAAAAGGCTAACGCTATAATACTTGCTATCATACAAACCTTAAGCCGCCGCATTATGATAAGCGTGTTGGTACAAAGCCAGCTAAGCGTATACATCGCGGTACAACCCACTATACCGTACATTAAATATGTGTATGGCACAAATTTTTTGCCGAACACGATACCTACGGCAAATTTGCCCAATAGCGCTACGCCGCCCAAAACCGCGGCGGTAATGATACCGAGCAACGCGATATTCACAAGCATCTTTTTAACGAACTTACGCACCTCGCCGTCATTATAAAGCACGGCAAGCTCGGTAAGCATAGGATTAAAGATACTTGTCGCCATTATCTGCACTACAAGCACGGGTGTCGCAACGGTACCGTAGTAACCGAGCGCTTCGGTGCCCTGCACCGCCTCAAGCGTCTGGCGCGGAATAGAGGTTATAGCGGTAAACGCCGCCGAGGATATAACGGTCGGTAGACACACAAGAAGTAGCGTACCGATAATTTTTTTATTGAAGCGTGGCTTGATGTCACCAAACTGACGGGTCTTGGGAATATCGTAAATTGCCACAACTGAAACGGTAGCCACCGCCATAATAATAACCGATATAAGAAGGTCGCCCGTAACGATAAGACTTGCCGCAAATGCGATTACCATAACAAGTCCGCGTATTATGAAGGATATGCCGACATAGTCCATACGGTAGTTCTTCTGGTCAATTGCGTGAAGCACGTCGCTAAAGGTTTCATTCAACTTAAAGAGCATATAAAACGATATGCAAAGCACCGTTTTGAAATCGTATCCCAACACACAGGTATAGCCCACGCAAAGCGCCACCGCGATTGCAGCAGTTGCAAAGCGCGCGCCGATATAATCACCGTAGCTATATTTATCGTTTACATCTGATATCTGATAGGTTCGCATACTGTAGGTGGATACCGCGAAGAAGATGTTGGTAATACTGATAGCAAGCTGTAAAAGTCCCGTATTGGCAACCGCCGTATCCGCGGGTGAGAGATGCACCACCAAAAGCGCCGAGGTTGCCCACTGGCATATACAGAAAATAACGGTACCTACCGTATTGTAAAGAGCGTTTTGCGAAACGCTTAATTTTTTTGCGCCTTGCATAGCGCCCACCTCTTTTCTACACATACATTTTTATTTTATCACAGTTAAATGTTTTTTTCAATAAA
>JAXJYT010000110.1:0-3665 GCA_036306845.1 Acutalibacteraceae bacterium
TATACTCACTTTCACTTATTATGTTGTTGGTGTGTAGCTTTGTAAATAAGTGTTTAGTGATTACCTTTTGCAATTCTTCAAGATTACTAAAATTAACATTAGTAGTCAAAAATTCAGGATTTGTTATCATAGTCTGCCTTATTGAAGATTGATTTATGATAACAGTATATTCATTAAGAAATTCGTTTAGAAACTCGTCCATTTCGTTTATAAATCGTTTAGACTTAATACCGTTTTTCTCAATGATTTTCTCAACTACAAATTCAATAATATTCATTTTTTCATTTCCTTTCGGCATAATTATCTACCTGCTAATTATACCATATTTTGAAAGGAAAGTCAATGAACAACTAACAAACCGATATACCTATATCGGTAAGAATTCCTTTAACCTCGTTATAAGGCATACCGTAGCGTTGAGTAAGATAGCGCATTGAGGCACCAAGCTCACCGTCCGGTCCGCCGTACTGACTGATTATTATTTGTGCATATTTTGGATTTGGATTTTTAATATTAACGGGATACTGAAGCTTTTTTTCATATTGCCACATTAAAAATCAACCTCTCTTTCCCAAGGCCACGGGGAATCAAGCCACTGCCAATTTGTTTCGCAAGGAACATCGTTCGTTGTTACGATATATCTTCCAAACTGTCGTTCGTACTGTGAAACCCTTACTGCACGCCTTTTTCGATATTCGTTTAAAGCGTGTAACGCGCGTTGGCAGTTCGGGTGAGTGTCTAAAAATAATTCAATTTCTTTTATAGTGAAATCGTATTGTGAAATCTGATTTTTCATTTGTTGTTTAGTCATCATCATTTTTCAGCACCAGCCGTTCTTAGCGGTTTATAAAGTTCGGGAAAGGCAGTGCCTTTTTCAAAGGCTTGTTCTACATCATAGATACTGTCAAAGGTCTGGTCCTCGATGAATACAAGTGTGAGCGCTTGTCTGCAATCGCTCATATTATCCATATCTATCATTGAAAAGTATCTCCTTTCAAGATGATTTTAAAAAGTAACAAGGCTTGTCACAATACATTATATGAAAAAACCCGCATTCTGTTTAACAGAACACGGGCTTAAATTTTTAATTATTATTTAATTGTGCCGAGCGAAGTTTCCTTTTGGATAACGTCGTGTGCGCCACCCTCAACAATACTTGTAGCGGATACAAGCGTAAGCTTAGCTTTATCACGGAATTCAGGAAGATTCAACGCGCCGCAGTTGCACATGGTTGATTTAACCTTACTAAGTGTAAGTGCAACGTTATCCTTAAGAGAACCTGCATAAGGTACGTAAGAATCAACACCCTCTTCAAAAGAAAGCTTTTTGTCACCACCAAGGTCGTAACGTTGCCAGTTTCTTGCTCTTGCAGAGCCTTCGCCCCAATACTCCTTGTAGTAGTTGCCGTTTAAAACAACCTTGTTTGAGGGGCTTTCATCAAAGCGTGCAAAATATCTGCCAAGCATTACAAAGTCGGCACCCATAGCAAGCGCTAAGGTTACGTGATGGTCGTGTACAATACCACCGTCAGAGCAAACGGGAACGTAAATGCCGGTTTCTTCAAAGTATTCATCACGCGCCTTGCAAACCTCAATAAGTGCAGTTGCTTGTCCACGGCCAATACCCTTGGTTTCTCTTGTGATACAAATAGAGCCGCCGCCGATACCAACTTTTATAAAGTCTGCACCGCAATCTGCAAGGAAACGGAAGCCTTCGGCGTCAACAACGTTACCTGCGCCAACCTTTACCGTGTCACCGTAGTTTTCGCGAATCCATTCAATAGTAAGTTTCTGCCATTCGCTGAAGCCTTCGGATGAGTCAATACAAAGAACGTCTGCGCCTGCATTTACAAGAGCGGGAACACGCGTTGCATAGTCACGAGTGTTAATACCTGCACCTACAATATAACGCTTTTTATTGTCAAGTATTTCATTGGGGTTTTCCTTGTGTGCATCGTAGTCTTTGCGGAAAACGAAATATTTAAGCTTGCCGTCACCATCAACAATAGGAAGTGAATTGAGCTTGTTATCCCAGATAATATCGTTTGCCTGCTTGAGTGTTGTGTCTTCAGAACCGACAATAAGTTTATCAAGGGGTGTCATAAATTCTTTTACCTTTATATCAAGGGACATACGGCTTACGCGATAATCACGACCTGTTACAATACCGAGAAGCTTTCCGTTAGCGGTACCGTCAGAGGTAACCGCAATTGTAGAATGGCCGTTCATTTCTTTAAGCGCAATCACTTCTGCAAGTGTAGCTTCGGGAGAAATGTTCGAATCGCTTACAACAAATCCTGCTTTATATGATTTCGCTTTAGCAACCATTGCAGCTTCGTCTTCAACAGACTGTGAGCCGTAAATAAATGATACGCCGCCTTCACGCGCAAGCGCTACTGCCAAGCGGTCACCGGATACGGATTGCATTATGGCAGATACCATAGGTATACTCATAGTAATTGCAGATTCTTCACCCTTCTTAAATTTAACAAGCGGAGTTTTAAGAGTAACGTTTGCGGGAACACACTCGCTCGATGAATAACCGGGTACCAAAAGGTATTCATTAAAGGTGTGTGATGTTTCGGTAAAATAGTATGCCATAGTTTTGTCCCTTTCATCATAAATATTTTTATAATTATAGCTTTTTTCAAATAATTTGTCAAATCAAAAATTTAACTAATAATTACAAACATTTCGGTAAAAAATTTATGGAAATAAATTCTTGACAAAGGCGACGCAGACATATATAATGTATTTCGTGACTGAATGTCGCATAGTGAGGTGCAAATATGATTCTTGAACTCAAGCGTATCTTTGCTACCGAAGGCTCGGTTATGCAAATAGATACAGTTCTTGATATGAGTGCCGTTGATGTATCGGGTAATTCTCCGCTCAAAAAACCCGTTACCGTAAAGGGTGCTGTATCTAACAAGGCAAGCGTTGTATCATTAATGCTTACCATTTGTTACGAATTTGATGCTCCTTGCGACCGTTGCGGTACTGATGCCGTGAACGAGCACACCGTTACTGTTGATAAATTGCTTGCCACTTCTATAGAGAGACAGGAAAGTGACACAATCATCACAGTTCCGGATATGAAGCTTGATGTGGACGAGCTCGTTTATACGGAAGTTGTTTTGGACTTACCTACCAAACACCTATGTTCCGCCGATTGTAAAGGTCTTTGCTCAGTTTGTGGCAAAAATCTTAATTTTGAGTCGTGTGATTGCCTTAAAGGTGAGGTTGATCCGCGTCTTAAAAAGCTATTTGATTTGCTTGAAAATTAATTCAAATATAATGTTTTTTAAGGAGGTGCTGAAGAATGGCAGTACCAAAGAGAAAGACTTCTAAAGCAAGAAGAGATAAGAGAAGAAGCAACGTTTGGAAGCTTACGGCTCCTACCTTGGTAAGATGCTCAAGCTGCGGTGAATATAAGCGTCCGCACAGACTTTGCCCCGCTTGCGGCAAGTACAATGGCCGTGAGGTTGTTAAGGTTGAAGAGTAAAAATTGCTGAACAGAGGGGGAGAAATATCCTCCTCTTGTTTTTTTATAATGGAATAGGTTAGGCGAAACAATTCTGTTTCGCCACAAAATCTTTGATTTTGCGACAAATTTTTACTAAAAATTTGTCCTATCCCATTGCAATGAATGTTGTGCAAAATTAA
>JAXJYT010000111.1:0-2081 GCA_036306845.1 Acutalibacteraceae bacterium
ATATTTAATTTTGCACAACATTCATTGCAATGGGATAGGACAAATTTTTAGTAAAAATTTGTCGCAAAATCAAAGATTTTGTGGCGAAACAGAATTGTTTCGCCTGTCTTTTCCATTATAAAATGAAACACAGTGCAAGCGGAATAAATACCGCGGGCAGTATGTTCATAACCTTTATTTTTGTAATCTTCAGCATATTAAACGAAATGGCTATAATAAGCAACGAGCCGATAACCGACATATGCGCTACGGTACGCGCATTAAGCACGGGAGCCACGACTGCCGCAAGCAAGGTGAGCGCACCCTCTATAAAAAGCACGGGAAATGCCGACAGTACTACGCCGAGTCCCAACGAGGAGGCAAGAACGGATGCCGATATACAGTCAATAAGCGACTTTGAATAAAGCGTTGTGTTATCACCGCTTATACCCGAATCGATAGAGCCGACAACGGTCATCGCGCCGATACAAAAAAGCAGTGTTGCCGAAACAAAGCCCTCGGCAATAGTTCCGTTTGCACCGCCGCCAGATAGCTTTTGCTCTATAAATCCTGCAAGGCGATTTATCTGCTTGTCCAAATCACAAAGCTCACCCATTGCGGCGCCAATTCCCAAGGACAAGACGATAATTATCGGATTTATCTCATCCTCAAAAAGTCCCGTAACACCGATATAAAGCACGCAAAGCGCCATACCCTTCATAAGCGCATCGCGAATCCGCTCAGGTATTCCGCTTTTTACAAGCATACCGATACTGCCGCCTATAATTACGAGTATAAAATTAACAAGCGCACCGCTTGTAAGAATACGCTCCAACACAATCATCTCCATTTTAATCATACAATAAAATATAAGAAAAATCAATATTTTCTCTTGTAATAGGATAATATTTATTGTAAAATATTTACATAATAGAAATTGGGAGGAACATCTATGCCAACAACAAACACAATGAAAATCAAAACCAAGCGTGATGATTTATTCTTGCGCGTATCGAAGGGTCACTTTGCAACAAGCAACAGTCACAGTAATTACTATATCGACGTTGCGGCGCAAAAATCCCGTCTTACCGAAGCACGCGCCGTTGCGGATGAGCTTTGTTCCTACTACAGACACAGTACTATCGTTGACACCATTCTTTGTCTTGACGGTATGGAGGTTGTTGGCACCTGCCTTGCAAATCGCCTTACCCGCTCAGATTTCATTAATATGAACGCACACCAGACAATATATATCGTAACACCCGAATCGACAAACTCAAGCCAGTTGCTGTTCCGCGATAACATAGTTCCGATGATAGCGGGTAAACACGTGCTTATTCTGGCGGTATCGGTTGCTACGGGCAGAACAGTACAGTCGGCAATTGAAGCCGTAAAATACTATGGTGGTGAGGTTGCCGGTGTTTCCTCAATCTTTGCTACGGTTGAAGAATGTGGCGGCTATCCCGTAAAATCGGTATTCAATCCTAAGGATTTACCCGATTACGAATGCCATCCGTCAAACGATTGCCCGATGTGTAAAAAGGGTCAGAAAATCGATGCTCTTGTAAACTGCCACGGATTTTCAAAGCTATAATATTTTTAAAAATTCGGCAGAGATATCTCTGCCGAATTTAATATAAGTAAGAAATCAATATGAATATAGAAAACAAATTACCAAAAAGAAAGCATCCAAGACTTAACGGTTATGATTATAGCTCTATAGGATCATATTTTATTACAATTTGTACCAAAGACAGAAAATGTATATTATCGCACATTGTAGGGCGGGGCTCGCTCCCGCCGAAACATTTGATGTTCAATATACAACGTATGGAAGAATAGCAGAAAAACAGTTGCTATTATTAGAAAACAGATATTCAAATCTAAAAATCGACAAATTTGTAATAATGCCAAATCATATTCACGCTATTCTTGTTATACGCGAAGATGCGGCGGGAGCAAGCCCCCGCCCTACAATTATGGACATAGTTTGTGCATACAAATCGTTGACATCCAGAGCATGCAAAAAGAACGGATTTTCAGATAAATTATTTCAAACATCCTTTTATGAACATATTATTCGTTGTGAAGAAGATTATAAT
>JAXJYT010000112.1:0-1054 GCA_036306845.1 Acutalibacteraceae bacterium
GGTAACTAAGCCTGCCGAACCGACACGTTCGGGTTATAAATTTATGGGTTGGTACAAGCAGGGCAGCAGTACGGCTTGGAATTTTGGTGACAAGGTGACTGCCGATATAACGCTTGTGGCAAAGTGGGAGCTTATTGAATATACCGTAACCTTTAATTCGGATGGCGGAAGTGCGGTAGCGTCGACAAAAACGAGCGGTAAGGTAACAAAGCCTGCCGATCCGACACGCGCAGGATATAAGTTCTTGGGTTGGTACAAGCAGGGTAGCAGTGCGGCTTGGAATTTTGATGACAAGGTGACTGCCGATATAACGCTTGTGGCAAAATGGGAAATTGTGGAATATACCGTAACGTTTGTTTTCGATAACGGTGAAAACGATAACGAATCTTATTCGACTGTAAATCACAAGGTGGTAACAAAGCCTGCCGACCCCGAGAAAAAGAATTGTAAATTTACGGGCTGGTATAATCAAAGCACAGGCAAAAAGTGGGATTTTGATGATGAAACATTCGCTGACCTTGTGCTTGTTGCTGACTGGACTATAGCGGGTGACCATTCGCCGATAATTCCGTTCGATTGATCATAAAAAACACTTGCAATTTTTGGCGTTTGATGTTAAAATCTAATTTGTTAAATGCGATGATAAAGAAAAGTAGCGTTGTGCGCGATTTTAAGAGAGGGCGACCGTTTGGCTGTAAGCCGCCTATTTTGCCGCGATGTGAAGTTCCCTTTTGAGCAGTGCCGCCGAACAAAGCAGTAAGCGGCAACGGGTGCGGTCCCGTTACAGACCCCGAGAGTGTTTGCTCTTTGAGCGAAAATGCGGGTGGTACCGCGGAGTTTTACGTGTTTAAGACTTCGTCCTGTTTTACGGGACGGAGTCTGTTTTATTTTCCGTAGGAAAATAAAAAGGTAAGAAGTAAGAGTGAATAGTTAATAAGTAAGGTGTGCCTTTGGCACAAATTTAAAGGAGATAGCTTATGAAACAACAGCTTGAAAGTATCAAGACGGCGGCGCTTGGCGCAATTGAGGCCACGCAAAACGCGCAGGATATTGA
>JAXJYT010000113.1:0-1778 GCA_036306845.1 Acutalibacteraceae bacterium
AAAAGTAGGCGGTATTTTTTTACTTTTTAACTAAATTTTGTCCATCCTCACTCGGAACTAAATTCAATCCTTTAGAATCAAGAAAATTATAAAGGTTTGTAAACTTTTTCGAAAAATCGAATGTGTAATACTGATAAGAATATTCCTTTTGGGGATTTTTCCATTCAAAATATATATAATCCATCTTGTCTTCTTCAAGATAACTTTCATCAGCATACTTTAAATCCCGCTTGTAGCAATTCAATAATTCTATAAATTCTTGTTCGGAGAGTTCTATACTTATTTGAACAGCATCATCTCTCGTATAGGAAACATCTACTTTTTGCGGTGTATCCTTATATAACTGATTAACAACGGTGTGGATTCTTTCTTCGTTTTTATAAAGTCTTAAAAGAATGTCCTTTGCCCTTTCCGTTACGATATAAAAGCGCCTCGATACTTTAGTGCCGTCCTTCATATAATAAGTAATATACATATCGCTCATCGGCTCACCGATACGGTTGTTAAGGTTAATAAGCGCATCACTTTCTAAAATTTCGGCGTGAAAATCGTTTACCCATTCAATGTCCTTTTGACCGAATTGTATTTGTTCGTTAAAATATCCAATCGTTGCCGACTGCACCTTATCGGCATCGGGAATATATTTTGAATAACCGAAACATCCCGTAACGCCCACTATGGCAACAGCCGGTAAGATAAGGGCAGATATTACACCTATTATTATAGAAGCTTTAATATTTTTAAAACCGCGGTTGGTTACGGCACCGTATACCGTGCAGATAAGTATGGCGCCTATTGTCTGGAATATCCAGAATATGATATTAAAATCACCCTCGGAGAACAGATAGCCTACAATATAACCGCCACACACACCCGCAAGTATACTGCACAAAACAAACATATACTTAAAGGCATATGCCTGACCGCCCCTTTCGGCTTTGCGGCGGTTATAAAGAAATAGCGATAATGCGGTGAATACTACAGTATATACAACACTTATAATAATGTATTTTACGGTTAAATCGGATATACCGTACGCCTTGATATTATCAAGGTTAGCAAGACCCATTCCGCTATAGTAAAGCGGTGACACCATCTTCATAATTCCGCTTGTATTTGTAACATAACCAACAAGCATTTCTTCGAGTATCAAATCAATTATTAGCGCCATAATAAGCAGAGCCACATTGGCGCCGATAAAGGAAAGTCCTAAATCGAACATACTGCCCGCGCTTACAACAAACACCGAAGAAAAGCTTGCGCACACGAAAATTACAAGCACGGTATGCAAATAGGATATCAGTATCTGCGCAATTGACGCCATCATCCAAGGATTAAAGATGCTAAGTGCCGTATAGGCTATATAGGCTACCGTAACGGGCAAAAGCGTACCTATAACCGATGCGGATAATCTTGAAATCAGTAATTCACTGCGGGTCAATGGGAAAGCGTGAAAAACATCGCTTGAACGCTTTCCATACATATACGAAAAGTTTATAAAGTTAAAGAATGTTACGAGTATTCCTGCCGACACCGATACGATATACATAAAATCCTGCAGCATATCATAGCCTGAATAACTACTGTTGTTAATACGCTCCATATAATATTCCATATCTGTCAGAAAGTGACCGGGACAATAAAGCAATGCCGCAATGGTCACAATAATTATTATGCCTAAATTTTTACGCAAGGCGGATTTAAGCATTCCCCAAAAGGGATTGATTTCACGAGAGGATGTTTTTAACGTCATAACCGATTACCTCCAATTCATATAC
>JAXJYT010000114.1:0-7462 GCA_036306845.1 Acutalibacteraceae bacterium
TCATCCTTGCCGCAGCAGCGCTTGTATTTTTTGCCGCTTCCGCATGGGCAAAGCGCATTCTTGCTTACAACACCCTTGCCGCGAACTGTACGGGGCGTATCCTCACCCGTGCCCGTTTCTTCGGCAACCTTTTCGCGCTTAACCTCCTCGTTGCGCTTAACCTGAACGGTAAGTGACAGCTTGGCGGTTTGCTCGCGAATAGCATCGGTCATAGCGCTGAACATATCGTAGCTTTCGTTACGGTACTCAATAACGGGATTGTGTTGACCATAGGCGCGAAGCCCTATACCCTGACGTAGCTGGTCCATATTGTCGATGTGATCCATCCAGTTTGTGTCGACACTACGAAGCAATACAACGCGCTCGATTTCGCGCATAACCTCACTGCCGAATTCCGCCTCGCGCTCGGCATAACGCGCGTGTGCTTTTTCCTTAAGCGTTTCGGCAACCTCCTCTGCAGAGGTATTTCCAAGCTCTTCTGTGGTGAAATGCAGGTCATCGGGCGTAGTTACCCAACCAAGCAGATATTCGCGAAGTCCCTTTACGTCCCAGTTGTCGTGCACCTCTTCATCGGCAAGATAGATTTTGGTATACGATTCAATGGTATCGTCAATCATCTTGGCAACTGTAGCGCGGATATCCTCACCCTCAAGCACGCGATTACGTTGAGCATAGATAAGCTCACGTTGCTTGTTCATAACGTCATCATATTCAAGCACGCTCTTACGGGCGGCAAAATTCATGCCTTCCTTCTTCATCTGCGCGCTCTCAATGGTCTTAGAAAGCATACCGCTTTCAAGCGGAGTATTTTCCTCAACGCGAAGTGTACCCATAAGCGCCGAAATACGCTCACCACCGTAAAGGCGCATAAGGTCATCCTCAAGTGAGATATAGAATTTGGTGTTACCGGGGTCACCCTGACGTCCCGCACGGCCGCGAAGCTGATTATCAATGCGGCGCGAATCGTGACGCTCGGTACCGATTATGCAAAGACCGCCCGATGCTCGCACCTGTTCTGCAGCAGGAGCAATTTCTGCCTTGAATTTATCGTAATATTCCTTGTATTTTGCACGGGCAGAGAGTATGTCGGCATTATCGGTCTCACCAAAGCCCGTAGCCTCAAGAATCATTTCTTCACTCAGTCCGTCGTGGCGAAGCGCACCCTTTGCAAGATATTCGGCATTACCGCCAAGCATAATATCAGTTCCGCGACCCGCCATATTGGTGGCAATAGTTACGGCATAGGGCATACCTGCCTGAGCAATAATCTCGGCTTCCTTTTCGTGATGCTTTGCATTAAGCACATTGTGCTTGATACCGCTCTTTTTAAGAAGCGCCGATAAAAGCTCGGACTTTTCTATTGTAACGGTACCTACAAGCACGGGCTGACCCTTTTTGTTACACTCGATTATACGCTCAATTACCGCCATATATTTTGCGCGCTCGGTCTTGTAAACGGCATCGTTTTCATCAATACGCGCAAGCGGACGGTTGGTGGGAATTTCTATTACGTCAAGCTTGTAAATCTCACGGAATTCGCCTTCCTCGGTCATGGCGGTACCCGTCATACCCGAGAGCTTATTATACATACGGAAGAAATTCTGGAAGGTGATGGTGGCAAGCGTCTTTGATTCGCGCTCAACCTTTACACCCTCTTTTGCCTCAATAGCCTGATGCAGACCTTCGTTATAGCGTCTGCCGAACATAAGACGGCCCGTGAATTCATCAACGATGATAACCTCACCGTCTTTTACAACGTAGTCAACGTCACGGTGCATAATGCCGTGCGCACGGATAGCCTGATTTATATGGTGCGCGATTTCGATGTTTTCACTGTCATTAAGGTTTTCTATATCGAAATACGCCTCTGCCTTCTTAACGCCCGAGGGTGTAAGGGTAGCGGTGTGCGCTTTTTCATCAACAACGTAGTCACCCTCGTAAGCGGCATCCTCATCGGTTGCCTTGTCATCCATTTCCTTAACCTTGGTCATCTTAAGCGTGAGCGCAAAACGGTTGGCGCGCGTGTAAAGCTCGGTAGACTTACTGCCCTGACCCGATATGATAAGCGGTGTACGCGCTTCATCGATAAGGATAGAGTCAACCTCATCCACAATAGCAAAGTTATGACCGCGCTGCACCTTCTTTTCCTTATAGGTTACCATATTGTCGCGCAGATAATCGAAGCCTAACTCATTGTTGGTGCAGTAGGTTATGTCGGCGTTGTATGCCGCCTGCTTTTCCTCGTGTGTAAGACCGTGTATAATAAGTCCCACCGAAAGACCTAAAAATCGGTAAAGCTTGCCCATCCATTCAGAGTCACGCTTGGCAAGATAATCGTTTACGGTTACAATGTGAACACCCTTGCCCGAAAGCGCGTTAAGATACGCGGGAAGCGTTGCCACAAGCGTTTTACCTTCACCTGTTTTCATTTCGCTGATACGACCTTGATGAAGCACGATGCCGCCCAGAATCTGAACGGGGAAGTGGCGCATACCAAGTACGCGGTCACCTGCCTCGCGGCATACCGCAAAGGCTTCGGGTAAAATATCATCAAGCGTTTCACCCGCAGACAGTCTGTCCTTGAATTCCTGCGTTTTAGCGCGCAAGGCGGTATCGGAAAGCGCGCGATACTCCTCCTCAAGAGCAAGTGTTTTATCCAAAAGGGGTTTAATTCTTTTTAATTCTTTTTCGCTATAGTTACCGAAAATGGCGCGAAGTAAGCTCATATTTATATTCCTTTCAAAATGCAGATAATGGCATTATACAGTAATTTTGTTAATAAATAAAGTTTATTTTAAGCAAAAATATTGTCATTTCTTGTAGATTTTGTTCCGGCGCCGTCGTAATCGGTTCTGAAAAGCGCGGCGGCAATTTCGTTGCGCGAAGGGATAACCTCCTTACCGAAGCCTAAAAGCACCTCTGCCGTATAAAATGTGTTATCGACCTTACCGAAGTTAAGGTTTGTACAGTGAAGTGTACGCTTGGTGATTTCGTTGGCGGCTCGCGAAGCCTCACCTTCATTATCCGACTGGGCGCGAAGCGTTGCCGTGGCATCAAACGAAGTGTGATTTTCTATATTTTCCTGAATGCCGGTGTAACCGCACAAAAGCATCAGGACAAGCGCTAACTGAAACGAAAAAATTTTTTTCATAAATATTATTATACAACCTATTCACTTTTTTGTAAAGATGTGTTAATATATATTAAAATAATATATAAATTATATCATATAAATTTAGGGCATCTCTTAATTACTTTAAAAAAAGTAAAGACAAATTGGTTTTTTTGGTGTATAATATATTTTATTGGAAAATTTCCTCTGAAAAGGAGAATTTTATATATGTGCGGTTTTGTAGGCTTTACAAACTTTATAAAGGATGACGGCACGGTGCTCGGCAAGATGATGGACCGTATCGTACATCGCGGTCCCGATTCTGCGGGCAGATACGTTGACGGTGATATTGCGCTCGGCTTTCGCAGATTAAGCATTATCGACCTTGAAGAAGGCAGTCAGCCTATGTTTAATGAGGATGGCTCGTTAGTGCTTGTCTTTAACGGTGAGATTTATAATTTCCGTGAGCTTCGTGAGATTCTTGAAAAGGCAGGTCACACCTTCCGTAACCACGCGGACAGTGAAGTTTTGCTTCACGGCTTTGAGCAGTGGGGCAGTGACCTTGTTTACAAGCTTCGCGGTATGTTTGCGTTTGTCATTTTCAATAAGAATGACGGTACAATATTTGGCGCGCGCGATATGTTCGGTATTAAGCCGTTTTATTACACTATGCAGGGCAACAGCTTTATTTTCGGCTCGGAAATAAAGTCGTTTTTAGACCATCCCGATTTTTATAAGGAGCTTAATGAGGAAGCTCTTGCGCACTATTTATCGTTCCAGTATTCACCTACTGAGGAAACCTTCTTTAAGGACGTGTACAAGCTTCCGCCTGCACACTATTTTACCTTCCGTGACGGTAAAATGGAAAAGACACGTTATTTCCGTCCCGAGTTCAAAGAAACCCCCGGTGTGCTCGATTATTGGTCCGACAGGGTGGATGAGGCGGTGCGCGAATCGGTTGCGGCGCATAAAATTGCCGATGTTGAGGTGGGCTCTTTCTTATCCTCGGGAATCGATTCAAGCTATATTGCCGAGGCAGCAAAGGTTGACAAAACCTTTACCGTAGGTTTTTTAAGTCCCGACGGTGACCGCTATAACGAAATAAATTATGCAAAGGATTTTGCCGATACAATCGGTGTAAAGCATATCAGTAAGGTAATAACCCCCGAAGAATATTGGGGCAATTTCGGTAAAATTCAGTATCATATGGACGAGCCTTTGGCAGACCCCGCAGCTATCGCGCTTTATTTTGTAAGTAAATTAGCAAGTGAACACGTAAAGGTTGTAATGTCGGGCGAGGGTGCCGATGAGCTTTTCGGTGGCTACCGTATTTATCAGGAGCCGATTACCGTTACCGCCTACGATAAGCTACCCTTCTGGTTCCGCAGGATAGTATCACGCGTGTGTGAGCATCTGCCGCAAAAGCACGGCATAAACTATCTTGTGCGCCGCGGTAAGACCATAGAGGAACGATTTATCGGTAACGCCAAAATCTTTTCAAAGACTGAGCGCGACACCCTTTTGAAGAGTGAGATAGCAAAGAATGCGGCAGAGCCTAAAATTCTTTGCGATAGGTTCTATGATGAGGTAAGCGACAAGGATACAATCACCAAGATGCAGTATCTTGATATAAATATGTGGCTTATGGGTGATATATTGCTTAAAGCCGATAAAACAAGTATGGCGAATTCCTTGGAGCTTCGCGTGCCGTTCCTTGATAAAAAGGTTATGGAATTGGCCGAGACTATTCCGCTTAACTGCCGCGTTAATACCAAAACCACCAAATTGGCGCTTCGCAGAGCGGCAGAAAAGACCTTGCCGAAGCGGACCGCTGAAAAGGACAAGCTCGGCTTCCCCGTGCCTATCCGCGTGTGGCTTACAGAGGACCAATATTATAACACCGTAAAGGAAATGTTCACAAGCGAGGCCGCAAACAAGTATTTTAATACCGATAAGCTTGTGGCGCTTTTAGACCTTCACAAGAGCGGTAAAGAGGATGTGAGCCGTAAAATCTGGACGGTTTACACCTTCCTTGTGTGGTATCATCAATTCTTTTGATATTGTTTTTTCGTGTGGGAGGATGATAACGTCCTCTCACTTTTTTATTTGATTGACTTTCGCACTTTAATGTGCTAAAATGTAAAAAAGAATGTAAAAGGTGGGTAAAGGTTATGGAAAAGGATTTTTCGAAGCTTTTATATGATGCTGTTATGACCCTTGACAGTGCGGAGGAATGCCGCCATCTTTTTGAGGATTTATGTACTCCCAAGGAGATAAAATCCATTGCGCAACGCCTTGCTGTTGCTAAAATGCTGGGCGAGGGTAGGGTGTATAACGAGATTGTCAGTCAGACGGGCGCATCTACCGCTACAATAAGCCGCGTTAACCGTACTATGAGTGCGGGCAGTAAAACCGTGCTTGAAAGGTTAAATAAGAATGTATAGCGAATTCGCAAACGTTTACGATGCTCTTATGCGCGATGCCGACTATACGGCGCGCAGTAAATATTTGTTGTCGCTTTTTGAAAAATTTGACAGAAAGCCAACACTTCTTTTGGACCTTGCCTGCGGTACAGGCGGCTTTTCTAACGAGTTTTCCAAAGAGGGTGTGCAGGTAATCGGCGTTGACGTGTCGGCGGAAATGTTAAGCATTGCGCGTGAAAATTCTATGGAGCAAGGTCAAGACGTGCTGTATCTTTGCCAGAATGCGACGGAGCTTGATTTATACGGCACCGTTGACGGCGCAATCTGTTGTCTTGACAGTCTTAATCATATTACCGATTACGATGATTTTAAAGCGGCAATCGGCAAGGTGTCTTTGTTTTTAGAGCCTGAACGGTTGTTTATTTTTGACGTAAACACCATCTACAAGCACGAAATTGTGCTCGGTAATAATACTATAGTAAAAGAAACTGATGATGTTTATTGCGTATGGCAGAACGAATATAACGAGGGCACCAACACAACCGATATTAATCTTGATTTTTTTATTTGTGAGGATGGCGTATACTACAGAAGTGATGAGCATTTTTGTGAGCGCGCATACACCGATACCGAAATTGCGGCGGCGTGCGGTGAGGCGGGGCTCGAAATAATAGCGGTTTTTGATGAAATGACCGAAAACCCCACCACCGACAAAACCGAACGCGCAGTATATATTACAAGGAAGAGATAAAATGGGAAAGCTTATAAGATGTATAACAAGTGACGGTCTTGTTATGGCAACCGCGCTTGACAGTACCGATATCGTAGCTAAGGCAGAGCAGCTTCACAAAAGCTCTGCAGTGGTAACGGCGGCGCTCGGCCGTCTGCTTACCGCTACGGCTATGATGGGTAATGCGCTTAAAAATAAAAGTGACAGTATAACGGTTAAAATTGACGGTAACGGACCCGCAGGCGCGCTTATATGCGCGGCTGACAGTAATGGCGATGTGCGCGGATATGCAGTGAATCCCGTTGTCGAAATCCCTCTAAAGTCAAACGGCAAGCTAGACGTCAGCGGTGCCGTAGGTAATGAAGGTACGTTATACGTAATAAAGGATTTAGGCCTTCGCGACCCCTATAACGGCTTCGTGCCGCTTGTAACGGGTGAGATAGCCGAGGATATAACCGCATACTACGCCGTAAGTGAGCAGATACCAACCGTTTGCGCTTTGGGTGTGCTTGTAAATCCCGACCTTACCGTAAACTGTGCGGGCGGATATATTATTCAGTTGTTGCCCGCAGCTAACGGTGATGAAGAGATTATTACCCGCCTTGAAAATAATATAAAGGCAATGAAGCCCATCACAACGCTTTTGTCCGAGGGTATGAATATTGAAGAAATCGTACGAAAAGCACTCGACGGATTTGAAGTGGAGGTTCTATCCGAAACCGATGCTGCATATAAATGTAATTGTTCAAGGCAGCGTTTCGAACGCGCCCTTAAAAGCATAGGCATGGAAGAACTCGAGAGTATGGCAAATGAGATGGAGGAAGCCCGTACAAAGTGCCAGTTTTGCAATAGTGAATACGCATTTTCACGTGAAGAATTACGCCGTATGATTAAAAAATAAAAAATTAAAATTTTTTCAAAAAAATGCTTGACAATTCAGTTCCCTTATGGTAATATAGGCATTGTCGCCGGTGAGTTGCAACGCAAAGCCAGCGTAACGTGGGAGCATAGCTCAGCTGGGAGAGCATCTGCCTTACAAGCAGAGGGTCACAGGTTCGAGCCCTGTTGTTCCCACCATCTGGCCTGGTAGTTCAGCTGGTTAGAACGCTAGCCTGTCACGCTAGAGGTCGTGGGTTCGATCCCCATCCAGGTCGCCATTTGCCTCTGTAGCTCAGTCGGTAGAGCAGGGGACTGAAA
>JAXJYT010000115.1:0-12735 GCA_036306845.1 Acutalibacteraceae bacterium
TTGCGCCCATTATAATAAAGCGTTATTTTTACCGAATAAAGTTCGGGTGAGCCAAGACCTATAGGATACCAAAGATGCGGATTTTCAATTTCTATGTTGGTTTCAAAGAACTGACATTCGTGGTATTTAGGATTTATACCAATCTTGTTGTAGTCGTAAAGTCGCTTTGTATAGGTTTTTAGAAAAGCCGTGTTGCCGCTTGATTTCTCGCAAAGTTCTACCTTGATTTCAACTTCGCGGCCGTCATATTCTGCATTCATTCCCGCAACATATCCGTATACATAGGCATCGCCTGCGATGTCGTTCATCGGCACCGCCAGTTCATCTATATCACCCGTTGCAATTTCTACCGAAAGGTGAAGCTGTGCCTTATTATCACCTATACTCTCGGTGGTGAGATATGGTCGGCTTAAATGCATTTTATCAAGAAATTCAATTCTTACGTCGCGGTAAATGCCCATAGCGGAAAAATCACCGTTAGAAGTGCTTGTATCCTTCACCATATTCCACGGCACAAGGTGTGGGTTTTTCGGGGAACGAAAATATGTGTTCCATTCCTCATCGGACACACCATAGTTACAAGATTTAATTTCAACTATAAGGGTGTTTTCACCGTTATAGTTGAGATACTTATCAATATCAACTATAGGACCGCCGAAAAGTCCCTCATGCTCACCTAACAGTGTGCCGTTTATCCACACGCGAGAAAAATATCCCATACCGTCAAAGCAGAGGTATGCATTACCGCCCGCAGTATATCCGCTTAGGGTAAAGCTTTTGCGGTAATACCATATCTTTTGGTCAACAAATCTATATTGGTGACTGTTTTCAGCTTCATAAGGATGGGGCAAAATCCCTGCCTCGTATATATTCCAATATGTAGCCGCAGGAATGGTAGCTGAATGCTCAAATCCGAGGGTAAAAGGCTGCTCGGTAGGAATATCACAATAACAAAAGTCCCACTTGCCGCCAAGGTCTAAATGTTGTTTTTCTTCCCTTTTTTCAATATAATAAGGCACCTGTAGTTTCATATATTTATTCCCCCATAAATAATGACCTTTTTAGTTTCCAAGTCAATTATATCAGTTAAAATACACTTTACAACCTGTTTTTTTGCATAAAAAAGTTTAAATTTTTGCAAAAACAGAATATTTTTAAACCCGAGCAACGCAAAAAAGCGGTACTCGGGTTTAAAGCAACTATTTTATATTTTAAAAATTTTCTTTGAAAATCGCGTTGGTATACGCTTTTTTCCCCTCGCGGTCTATAACCTCAACACGGATGTAATCCACCACATTTTTAAGCGGAAATTGCGCTTTGGTTATACTGCTTTCGCCCTCTTGAGGTTTTATAAGCGCCATTAAACGGTTACCCGTTACAAAGCGGATTGCTCTCGCATCTGAACATTCGATACAAAGTTTTCCGTCCTCAATATAAAGCTCATTAATTTCGGGGCCGTTTGAGGAATAATATTCTCCTCTCTCAAAGGCACCCATAATATCACTATGGGTGAGCGCAGGTGCTCTTAGTACTATCCATCCGCCGCAGGTGCGTCCGGCATTATGGTTATCATCCGCCGCAACACAACGGATTTTGCGACCATTCTTTAAAAGCGCATCATAGTAAAGACCGTCATCCATATCCCAGCCGCCGCATGCGCCACCATTGTTATAGATTTCTAATGCATCATAGCCCTCATACTGCGAAAATTGCTCATATCTCTCCTGCGACCACTCAAGGTGATTAAGAGTTACCAAAAAGCCGTACTTTTTAGCCTCACTTATAATATGATTAATGCTCTTTACGCTATAGTTGGGTTTATATGTCTCGCCTAAATATGTAACCTTGGCTTTGAGCTCGGGCGTATGCATCCAACGGAATTTAGGGTGGACAAAATCAGGGTCAAAAGCAATATTGTTAATATTATTCCTATCCTTTGGATAAATACAAAGGTGGCAGGTGATAACATCGTCCCACTCTTTTGCGCTTTTATTTATCTCGCGCTCGTATGCGGGGATGGTGAGAAAATCCTCATCATCAAGATAACCGTGGTCGAAAATCGCCTCGTGGTCGGTTATGGCAAGTACAGAATATCCATGCGTCTTGTATATTTCCTTTAATTCCTCGGGAGTCTGTGCGCCATCGGAATATGTACTGTGGCAATGCATATTTGCCTTATAGGAATTACACTTTGGTAAAATGTACTTTTTCATAATATATTACCTACCTTTATTTAAGTTTGATAACATTTTAAATTATACATTAACTAAAGATGGAATCAATATAAGATTTTCCGTCAAAACAAGAGAATTTCTCTATAACCCCTACAGTGAACTATTGTTTTGCAAATTCTATTTGAAAACTTCGTAAATATCCTCACTTGTGTAATCGGCAACTATCATATTTGTGCCAAGCTCGGTATGAAGTTCACGCTGACGGTGTGCATTTTCGGGTTGCACCGTCATAGTAACAGCGCCAAGCTTTACACCCGCTGAAATTTCACTTCTTCCGTCACCTAACACAAGCACGTTCTCTCCGCTGATACCAAGCTCTTTTACAAGGCGGAACATAACCTCATCCTTAGGTATTTTTTCATCCCAGGTTGAGCCTAAAATATCCTCGACAAGCATTCCCTCGCCAATCGGGAATCCGAGCGCCAAAACCTCCTCGTACATTCCCATTGGCGGGGTTTGTGACTTATCAACAACAGCGCCCGTTACAAAATAGTTCTTAACACCGTTATCATGAAGATATTTCATAAATCGCATTGAATCGGGCATTAAAAAGTCATTTGGATTTTTTCGTGCAAGGCTTAAATTTTTATCGCGGCAATAGCGGTTAAGCACCTGTTCGTAAACCCAGAAAAGCTTGGGCGTTACCTCGCCTAAATAATCAAGATATTCCTGCGGTTCAGGTATGTTCTCAAACTTTTCTTCACCCGCCCAGATTCTTTTTATAATCTGTGAGTTGGTTTGGCTATCAAACTTACCGCTTGATAGTTCCTCGTGGCGGCGGATTGCCCACTCCATCTGAGTAAGCGCTGAAAGACCCGCACTTTCAACACAGAAACGGTCGGTTTCCTCTAACGGCTCGGTACCGCAAAGGGATACTAATCGGTTAATGTTTTCTTCGCTTGTAAGGTCTTCGGGTATACCGTTATACGCCGTATCGTAAAGCACGCGGCTCATAACGGGAGGCCAGTTACGAATCAGCGAATGTGTACCGTCAATATCGTGAAAGGCGCAAACAATTTTTCGGTCCTTTACAGCATTTACAATAAGTGTAGAAACCGCCTTATCGGTATTAACTATCATAAAAATCCTCTTAATCTTTTCTAAAATTAATATTATTCTTTAGCAGTGTATCAATAAGCAATTTTACATCAATATCGGCAACCGCTTTTCCGCTCTCTGCCGCTATCGCTGCAGCAGTACCTGCCGCCTGACCTGTCATACAACAGGTACCTTGTATACGGGTGCTTGCGTGCGCCACATGGTCGGCAGAAATACAGCGGCCCGCAACAAGCAGGTTTTGTATTGTTTTGGGAATGAGTGAACGGTACGGTATACCGTAGCAGGTGCCCGTTATCTCACCGCCTATAGCCTTGCGCTTACCGTGGGGGTCGTGAATATCTATCATATAGGAGCCGCAGGCAACATCGTCATCAAAATGAACACAGTTAATGGCATCAAGTCCCGAAAGCACGTATCT
Source organism: Acutalibacteraceae bacterium (assembly GCA_036306845.1). Classification (GTDB taxonomy): domain Bacteria; phylum Bacillota; class Clostridia; order Oscillospirales; family Acutalibacteraceae; genus UBA737. Next base: position 3,712 of record JAXJYT010000115.1, read on the forward strand.
GCCCACAAGGCGACGTGTCTCGCGGATACCCAGAGTGTTACCCGATTCCACAAGAAAACTGTCTTTAAAGCCCGGTACGAATCGTTTGAGAAAATCTACAATATACATTACCTGAAGCTGTGCTTTTACCTCGGCATCGGTAAGCTCATCAGCATCAGCGGCATTAACGCCTACTATACGTGACATATTAACAAGCACCTCACCGGGTCTGCCTGTGCGGCCGATAAGTATTCTGCCCTGTGGCAACGGGATTAAATCGCCGTTATCCTCAAAACCAACGGTTCCCGCGTAGGAAAGCTTAAAAAACTCCTCTTTGGTTAAACCTAAATCCTCAAATTTCAAGAGCTTGTTATTATACTTCCAGGGTTCCTTATCAAAATCGATATTACCCATTGTAAACATAATGGATACGGGTTGAACATTGCGCGCATTTGCCTGCGCGTTATAATCCTCTGTAGTATCCTCTTCAAAGTGCATCTTATTATAACCCGTAGCCTTTAAGATATCATCGGTGCTCGCTTCACTGCCGATAATATATTCCTCGCCCGAGAGATACACTAAATCAGCATCGCCTGTACAGTCAACAAACACCTTTGCCGCTATACCGCGAATACCCGACTTTGTTGATACTACGGCATATTTTATTGCATTATCCTCTACAATCGCATCAAGCAATGTAGCGTGGAAAAGAATCTTAACGCCGCTGTTTACCGCCAAGTTAAGAAGCACCCACTTAAAAAGGTGCGGTCCCTCACGCTTGATGTTACTTGTAGGTACGCCGTAGCTATCCTGAGCGGCATCCATAGCATCTAAAATTTCCTTTGCGATACCGCCAAAGGTTCTGCCCTTGCGGTCTGCGGTAGCATCAAAGGGGGAAACATGACCGTTAGTAGCCAATCCACCAAGACAGCCGCTGCTTTCTACAAGCAGTACGCTTTTACCCTCGCGTGCGGCGGCTACTGCGGCGGCGGTACCTGCGATACCTCCGCCTAAAACTGCGACATCAACATCATAATATATATTAACTTTCTTATTAAAATCGATTTTAGACATATTATATCACCTATTACAGACCTAAAAGGCAAGCCTCTACAAGCTCGGAAATTGAGCCTACTGCCAAATTGATACTCTCATCACAACCGCCGTAATAAAGACGAATCTGGTCTTTTTCGTAATCTGCGATAGCGCCACAAGCAAATACTGTGTTATCACTGTTACCGTGGAGCTCATTCTGATTCTCAGGCTTTAAAATATAGCTATTTGTCTTACCAATAACCTTCCACGGCTCGTTAAGGTCAAGAAGCATAGCACCTAAGGAATAATATGTGCCGCCTGCTGTGGTAGCAACACCGTGAATAATATCAAGCCAACCCTTATCGGTCTTAATCGGGGGTGTAGGACCGATTTTCTGAGTGCACCAATAACGGTAGCCTGCCTTAAGCACAGGCTTAAATGAGCCCCAGTGAATAAGGTCGGGTGAGGATGAAATCCAGATATCACCGTTAGAGCCGTCACCGCCGCCCGGACGGTCAAGCTTATAGTAAAGCCCGTTAATCTTTTCGGGGAAAAGACTTGCGCCGCGGTTTTTGGGTGCGGTTATAATATCCATTCTTTCATAGGTTTTGAAATCCTTTGTTTTGCCAAGCATTCCAACAGGGCTATCATATTCGTGTACCATAACGGGTGTTACGATATAATATGTATCATCAATCTTGGTAACACGGTTATCGATAAAGTGGTGGTAAAGGTCCCACGGCATACCCTCTGCCTGAGTCTGTACAAAATCCTCATCGCCGATTTCAAAGTGAATGCCGTCCTTACTGCGAGCGACACGTGTCTGACCTACGTCTCTGCCGTAGCCGCGTGTAGCGCTATGCTCTACCACGGAAAGCAAAATGATGGTTTCATCCCCCATCTGTACGGGTGAAGGATTATAAATCTGGGCTACGCCGGGATAATCCTCTACGCTGATGATGGGGTTCTCGGGAACGCGCTTGAAAATTTTTGTTGCATCTCTTTTCGGTGTCATATTATTGACCTCCTTAAAAAATTTTTATCCAAATTCATAATACCAAACAAATATTGCACATTTATGTACAATTCTGCGAAATTCATTGTACAATTTAACTTTTTTCTCTTTATTTTTTACAACATATATGTTAGAATAGATGCGTGAGGTGAATATATAGTGTATAGCCTTAATGAAAAAATCAACAAATTTGATGAAAAAATCCCCATCAAAGCGCATATTAACGATTCAGATATTGACGTAATTTCGGCGCCCACGCATTTTCATAACGAGCTTGAACTGATTTACGTTATTGAAGGCGCCGCGCAGTATACAGTTTTTGATGAGGAAATAACCGTTGAGGCGGGCAATATAATATTTTTTAATAAGCAGGTCGAGCATTCAAGCCGCACTCTCGGTCATCTTAGGATTGTTTTACTGCAATTCGGCGTCGATTTGCTACGTGATTTCTTTGCGGGCAGAGCAGCCGCCTTTGACGAGCTTTTAAGTAAAGATTTCAAATATCTTGTTATTGATACGCGCTCACGCGCGGAATTTGCGGTATTGCCCGATTTAATGCTTTCCACCGTTTATGAATTCAATGAAAAGGCTCCCGCTTATGAATTTGTCATTATCTCCAATATACTTAAAATGCTTACTGCAATTTTAAGGGCGGATGCATCCAAATCATACAACGGTTATATAGCAAGAAAGTCCCGCCCCGCATCCGATTTGGTAATCCAGTATATTGCGGACAACTATAACCGCGACATAACCATAGCCGAAGTTGCGGCGCATTTCCACTTCAGTACCTCGTATTTCAGTCACTTATTCAAGGAAATAACGGGTATGTCATTTGTAAAATATCTTAATGAATATCGCATAAATTCATCGAAAAAGCTACTTATGAGTCCGCGGCACACCATAACGTCGGCAATGGTGCAGGTAGGCTTTACCAACCGTAGCTACTATAATCGCCTTTTCAAGCGCACAACGGGATTTACGCCGCAGGAATTTCGTGATAATTTCTTTAGCAGACAAAAAAAGATTAAGTAGGTATCTATAATGAAAAACAAACAATTATCAGGCAGTATTTGCGCCTTATTGGCAAACGTAATATTCGGCTTCAGTTTCCTTTTTTCTAAGGTTGCTTTAGATTTTGCCCATCCGCTCATAATTTTGGCGGTGCGATTTACAGTGGCATTCGCGGTGCTTAATATATTGTGGCTTGCGAGGATTATAAGGCTTGATTTCAAGGGCAAGTCAAAGCGAAAAATTATTCTTATGGCTATAGCCCAACCGCTACTCTATTTTATATTTGAACTTTACGGCATAGAAAGCACGTCGAGTGCTATTTCGGGTGTAATCATATCGCTTGTTCCCGTGGCGGTACTGTTTTTATCAACCGTATTTTTAAAGGAAAAGCCAAGCCGCAGTCAAGTAGCGTTTTCACTTATATCACTTGCCGCCATAACTGCAATCAGCATACTTTCAAACAACGGTGCAAAAAGTACGGTTATAGGTATACTTTTACTGCTTGCGGCAGTAATATGCGCCGCCGTTTTCAATATACTAAGCCGAAGCGAAGCAAAAACCTATTCCCCGTTTGAGCGTACGTATATGATGTTTTTAATAGGTACCATAGGCTTTAATATAATAGCTTTTTTAGGTCTTGGCGAAAATTACACGTCTGAGCTTATCCGTGCAGTATCGGTACCGCAGTTTTGGGGCGCTATCGCATATCTTTCAATACTGTCATCCATTGCGGCGTTTATGCTTTATAACTATTCAACCTCGGTTATAAGCGCCGTGCGCTCGGCATCGTTTTCCAACATCATAACGGTTGTAAGCGTGCTTGCGGGAATCCTTATTTTAAGGGAAACGCTATCCCCCGCACAGCTTATATGCTGCGTTCTTATAATAATCGGTGTTTTAGGAGTAAATAAGTAACTTTAATCTATATTCCACTATTTTTGTAAATCAAGCAAACAAAAAGCACCCCCCTTGTACCAATCGTACTTGGGGGGTGTTGTTTATTTTATAGCGTTACGCCGTCTTTGAATATTGCAAGCTCGTGCTTGTCTAAAGTTTCGGCTTTTGCCTTCATTTCACCCGATGCAAGTTTTAAAACAAACTGTATGAATTCATCGGTAAGTTCAGGCATTGTTTTGCCTTCAAGCAGTGCGCCTGCATTAAAATCTATCCAAGATTTTTTCTTTAGAGCAAGGGCACTGTTGCTTGAAATTTTAGCGGTAGGGACCGGGCAACCAAACGGTGTTCCCCTACCTGTTGTAAAGAGTATTAGCTGTGCGCCCGAAACTGACAGAGCATTTGCAGCAACAAGGTCATTGCCGGGTGCTTGTAGGAGCGACAGTCCCTTTTTCTTTATATATTCGCCGTAAGAAAGAATATCCTCAACGGGAGCTGTGCCGCATTTCTGGGTACAACCAAGTGCTTTATCTTCAAGGGTAGTAATGCCGCCCGCCTTATTGCCGGGTGATGGGTTTTCATCTACCTTTTCGCCGTAGCGCATAAAGTACTTTTTAAAGTTATTAATAAGGTCAACTGTTTTACTAAATTCCTTTTCGGTTCGGCAACGGTTCATTAAAATTGTTTCGGCACCGAACATTTCGGGAACTTCGGTAAGTATAGCACTTCCGCCCATACCGATAATTTTATCAGACAGAGAGCCTAAAAGCGGATTTGCAGTAATGCCCGAAAAGCCGTCCGAGCCGCCGCATTTAAGACCAATTACAAGTTCACTGGCAGGGCATTCTTCCCTTTTATATGTATCGGCATATTTTGCGAGTCCTTCGACTGTTTTTATGCCCTCGGCAATTTCATCTTCATAGTCTTGTGCCACAAGGAACTTTACCCTGTTTTCATCGTAGTCACCGAGTACTTTTTTAAGCTCGTCAATATTGCCGTTTTCACAACCAAGGCCAACCACTAAAACAGCGGCGGCGTTGGGGTGTTTTATAAGACCCGATAAATATTTAAGGGTCATATTCATATCATCGCCAAGCTGAGAACAACCGTAGGGGTGGTTGTATGAATAGATACCGTCTATATTATCGGTTTTATATTTCTGTGATAGGGTTTCGATTTCACGAACAATGGAATTCACACAACCAACGGTGGGTATTATCCATATTTCGTTACGGATACCAACCTTGCCATCGGGTCTTTTATAGCCCTTAAAGGTTAGAGGCTTTTGTTTTTCAACCTCTTTAAAATCGGGGGTATATTCATAATCGAGCACTCCCGCAAGGTTGGACTTTGTGTTATGTGTATGGATATGCTCTCCCCTTTTAATATTGCACTTGGCGTGACCTATGGGGTAGGCATATTTAATTATATTTTCACCCTCACTAATATCCTTCAGGGCAAATTTATGACCTGCAGGAATATCATTTAAAAGGATTATTTGCTCGTCGTTTACTGTTAGAGTATCCCCTGATTTTAAAGCCTCAACCGCAACGGCAACGCTATCAAATTCATGTATTTTAATACATTTCATTACTTTAAAACCTCTTCAGTAGCAGATTTTGCATCATTAAGTAATTTTTTATACCAATACTCAACCTCTTCGGTGAAGTTACTATAAAGGCTTAAGTCCTCACCCCAGAAATCTGCATTTCGGCAAGTCTTTTCTACAAAGTCTGCTTCGCCCACATTTTGCGCGAAGAATTCTAATACCGCTTTATCATCGTGTATTACATATTCATCACCGTTCGCACGTTTAGCGTAAAGTCCGTCTTCCCTTAAATCGTTTGAGGAATAGAAAGCCAAAAGCGCTGCAAATGAGAATGTAATAAGTCTTGGCAGTGCGCCTTTGTTCTTATAATAATCCTTAAACGAGGGTAATACTCTTGCACGCCACTTGGAAACCGAGTTAAGAGAGATAGAAAGAAGCGCATGGTCAATAAATGGGTTTTCAAAACGTTCAAATACTGAATTTGCAAATTCCTTAACCTCTTCGAGAGGTAAATTTACCTGAGGTACAATTTCATCCATAACAACGTTATGAATAAACTTACCCATTACTGAATCACTCATACAGTCTCTTACAATATCTATACCGTAAAGGTAGCCTGCAAGTACAGATGCGGTATGAGCACCGTTAAGTACACGTACCTTTCTTTCCTTATAAGGCTTATGATTATCTGTAAAAACAACGGGCAAACCGATTTTATCAAGTGGTAATTCGGCGCTTATATCCTTATCGCTTTCGATTACCCAAAGGGCAAATGGCTCACCGATATCTACGAGCTTATCTTCGTAGCCGAGTTCACTGCAAACCTTATTTGCATAGCCTCTGGGGTAACCCGTTACAATACGGTCAACCAATGTAGAACAGAAAACATTACAGTTTTCTACCCAAGACTTGAAGTCATTAGGTAAATTCCATACATCGCAAAGGGCCATAACACACTCGCGAAGCTTCTTACCATTTTCTTCAATAAGCTCAACGGGAAGAATGATAAGTCCCTTATCCTCTGCGCCCGAAAAGGCAGTATATCTTTCATAAAGAAACTTTGTAAGCTTGCCGGGATATGTATTGGGAAGACCCTCAAAGCTATCGTTCTTATCTAACACAATACCTGCTTCGGTGGTGTTTGAAACAACGAAACGGAGTGTATCAAGGTGGGCAAGCGCCATATATTCATCGTAATCTTCAGCGCAGTCGAGTACTTTAGAAACCTAAGTTATAATGCGGCTATCATTTACAACCTTGCCGTTTTCTTTACCGCGAAGTAATACGGTATAAAGATTGTCCTGCTCACGGAACATATCAAGGCTACCAAAAGAAATCGGCTTAACAATAGCAATACTGCCGTCAAAATTTCCCTTTTCGTTTAAAATGTCAATCATATAGTCGACAAAGGCACGAAGAAAGTTACCCTCGCCAAACTGCATCACCTTAATGGGCTTCCCCGTTTTTACCGCTTTTTCTTTGATGTTCATAACTTTCCCCTATATATTAAAATATCTTTCCGCATTAAAATAGCAGATGTCTTGAACTATTTTACCAAGTGTTTTTTCATCATTTGGGTATTCACCGTTTTCTACCCATTCACCAATTAAGTTACAGAGTATTCTTCTGAAATACTCGTGGCGTGTATAAGATAAGAAGCTACGGGAATCGGTAAGCATACCTATAAAGTTGCCAAGGAGCGAAAGGTTTGCAAGGGATTTGAGTTGCGCTTCCATACCTGTTTTTGTATCGTTAAACCACCAGGCAGAACCGTGTTGGATTTTACCCGCTACCTCGGTTCCCTGGAAGCAACCGAGTATTGTGCCGAGCAGTTCGTTATCTTGTGGGTTAAGCGAATAAAGAATTGTTTTTGGAAGTGCATTTTCCATTTCCAAAGCGTTTAAGAAGCCCGTGATTGCTTCGCCACAGCTTCTTGTGGAAATGCAGTCAAAGCCCGTATCGGGACCTAAACGCTCAAACAATTTTGTGTTGGTATTTCTTTGTGCGCCATAGTGAAGTTGCATTACTATACCGTGCTTTGCATATTCTTTTCCAAGATGCAACATTATTGCGGTTTTATATTTATCTGCATCTTCTTGCGATACGGTACCGCCGTTTATTACAGTTGCAAAAATATTTTCTACCTCGCTATCGCTTGCGGGTGAATATACAACGTAATCAAGACCGTGGTCGGTAGCACGGCAACCAAGACTGCAGAAGAAATCCAAACGGTTAGAAAGCGCTTTTTTAACATCCTCTACCGTTTTGATTTCTATGCCCGATGCACAAGACAGCTTTTCTATGTACTCACAGAATCCTGCTTTTTCAATATTAACCGCTTTATCGGGACGGAAAGAGGGCGCCACCAAAACATCAAAGCTTTTATCTTCTTTGAGTTTTATATGCCACTCTAAAGAATCAATCGGGTCGTCGGTTGTACCAATCATTTTAACGTTGGACTGTTTGATAAGTCCACGCACCGACATATCTGCGTTTTGAAGTTTTTTGTTGCAAAGGTCATAAACCTCATCAGCAGTATCTTCATTTAAAACGCCGTCATATCCGAAGTATTTTTTAAGCTCTAAATGTGTCCAATGATACATAGGGTTACCGATAGCCTTTGTAAGCATTTTGGCAAAATGGCGGAACTTTGTTTTAGGGTCTGTGTCCCCCGTGATTTCATCTTCATTCACACCGTTTGAACGGATAAGGCGCCATTTATAGTGGTCACCGCCAAGCCAGACCTGTGTAATGTTTTCGAATTTTCTGTCCTCATAAATCTCCTGCGGATTTATATGGCAGTGATAGTCGATTATTGGCATTTCTGCCGCATATTTATGATATATTTTCTTTGCCGTTTCACTTTTAAGTAAAAAATCTTCGGTTAAAAACATATTTTTGCTCCTTTGCTATGGCATATTTTAACCTTATCTATATCATATATAATTATATTTCTATGCTTCAGTTAAGTCAAGCCTATTAAGTAAAATAAAATCCACCAATTATATTTTAAATTTGCCTTTTTCTACGGTACAGCTATTATGTCTGCCACATCAAACGTCTGTTTTTGCACGTTGTTTTCCTTGCGGGCATCAAGCGCCTTAAACACAACGATATGGCTTGTTTCAGAGTCATCAAGTGTTGTGCGCAAAACCGAAGGCTCGTTACCGTTGATATAGTCAAAGATGTCCATGATACTCTTATCCATTATCTATTATCTATTATCTGGAAAAGTCGCGTATTATTTAGATACAGAGGAAATTGGCACAGATGATAGTTTAGAATTTAATAGTAAAGAGTGCTTGGATATGCTTAATAGCAGACCAAATTTATTTGTAATGCACAACCATCCAAGAAATGGCTCTTTTTCTGACAGAGATATATCATTTTTCTTATCAAATGATAACGTTAAAAGTTTTTCTATTGTTAAAAACTCTGGCAGTATTGAAATATTGACAAAAACAGATAAATTTGATATTATAACTATAAAGACAAAATTGCGCAGAGCCTATAAAAACAATATTAAGCAACATACAAA
>JAXJYT010000116.1:0-5410 GCA_036306845.1 Acutalibacteraceae bacterium
ACATCCTGTAGACGTTAATATTATTCCGTCAAAACCCAAGGCTTCTGCCGTACGGGAAATAGCGCCAAGATTTGATGGATCTGCAATATTTTCAAGACCGATATATCTTTTATTGGTTGAAATATCAATATTGATTTGCGGTGTTTTAGCAATTGCCAATATTCCTTGCGGATTATTTGTATCACTGATTTTTTTAAAAAGCATATCAGTTACAAGATAGCATTTATCGGAATTCTCTGCAAATTTTTCAATATCCGTATTATATTTTTTATATGCTTCATTGGTTATAATCAGTTTATCAAACCTGATAGAATTTTCATATGCATCCTTACAAATTCTAAGCCCTTCAAGCGCAAAAAGACCACTTTCATTACGCGCTTTAGAGGATGACTGCAATGAACTTGCAAGCTTGATAAGCGGATTATCTTTGGCGGTAATCTCAATAAAATCCATATATTTTTACCCCTAACAAAAAGCAAAAATTCGCCCGAGATAACTCTCCCGGGCGAGCATTAATTATTTATTTAAAGCCTTTTTGGCAGTCTCAGCAAGTTTAGCAAAACCGGCTGCATCGTTAACTGCGATATCAGCTAACATCTTACGGTTAATCTGAACACCGGCCTTGTTAAGACCGTTGATAAATGAAGAATAATTCATACCGTTAATTTTAGCTGCAGCAGATATACGAGTTATCCAGAGACGGCGGAAATCACGCTTCTTAAGTCTACGACCAATATAAGCATAGTTCCCTGATTTCATAACCGCTTCTTTAGCGGTTTTAAAAAGCTTAGATTTAGCGCCAAAATAGCCTTTGGCAAGCTTTAAAGTCTTTTTTCTTCTCTTGCGTGTTGCTAACGCACCTTTTACACGAGCCATTTAAAGTAACCTCCACTTTCAAGTTTTCCGATTATTTATACGGAATCAATTTCTTTAATGTTGCAACATTAGTTGTATCGGCGCAAACAGTTTTACGCAAATTTCTCTTGCGCTTAGTTGTCTTCTTGTTAAGAATGTGTGACTTGTAAGCATGAGCACGTTTAACCTTGCCATTTTTTGTGAGCTTGAAACGCTTTTTAGCGCCGCTGTGTGTTTTAATCTTAGGCATTTTAAATCCTCCCAATAAATTTATTTACCTGATTTTGGTGCTAAAAACATTAGCATATTACGACCTTCCATCTTGGCTTGCTTTTCAACAGTACAATACTCCGAGCAATAGTCCGCAAAGCGTGTCATAGTTTCAAGACCAATTTCGGGATGACCAAGTTCTCTACCGCGGAAACGAATAGAAACCTTAACCTTATTGCCTTCCTTTAAAAAGCGAATAGCATGATTACCCTTGGTTTCAAAGTCGTGAACATCAATACCTAATCCTAAACGGATTTCCTTGATTTCGATAACCTTTTGGTTTTTCTTTGCTTCTTTTTCGCGCTTAGCTTGCTCAAAACGATATTTGCCGTAATTCATAATCTTGCAAACGGGCGGAACTGCGTTCGGCGAAATGTTTACAAGGTCTAAATCCCTGGCATATGCGGCTTCCAACGCCTTATTGATGGGCATAACGCCAAGCTGTGAACCGTCAGAATCGATTACACGAACTTCCTTGAATTTGATAGCTTCGTTGATGGTTAATTCTTTACTGCTAATTGTGAAGCACCTCCGTAAACGGTAAAAATATAATAACAAAGACGTGAACATAACATGCCCACGTCTAATAAAACAAAAGTATAAAATCTGCTTTATTAACCCTACGATAACACACGTATGGGTGAGAAACATGAAACGTTCTTCTTCATTGTCATCATGTATTATATCATAAAACGCTTATTTGTCAAGTACTTTTTTACGAAATTTCAAGTTCTTTAATAGAACGAAGCTGATAATTAACATTTTTAAGAAGTTCAGGCTTTCTTATTGCCGCAGCTGCGCCGCGTACAACAGAATGTGATGGATCCTCAAGCAAATGAACCGCAGTCCCCGTGAAATCGGCAAGCAGTTTATCCATTCCGTTAATTAACGCTCCCCCACCCGTTAAATAAATACCGTCAGCATTAATATCGGCAACAAGGTCGGGTTCAGTACGTGAAAGCACCTGTCTTATAGCGTTGCAAATCGCATCGGCAGTTTCTTTTATTGCATCATAAATTTCGGATGATGTTATTTCAAAGCTTTCAGGCAATCCTGTGAAAATATTTCTACCCTTGGCGACAATAGCCACCTCAACCGGACGCTCAACAACAGTACCAATCTGTTTTTTTATAGATTCGGCCATTAATTTGCCGATTTCAATGCTATATTCTTTTCTTATATACTTAATAATTTGAGCATCAAAATCATACGAAGCAACTTTAAATGAATCACAAACAGAAATACCACCCATTGATATAACGGCAATATCGGTGGTACCTGCACCGATGTCTACTATCATATACCCGTGCGGTTTAGAAAAATCAAGACCCAATCCAAAAGCAACTGCCAGAGGACTCTCAATTACCGAAATGTTTCTACCGCCACCCGCTTCAACAACATTAGAAAGCGAGTGATGCTGAAGCTCGGTAAGACCTGCAGGAAGAGTTGCCATTATTCGCGGTCGAACAATTTTGCTACCAAAAGCTTGTTGCATATATTCCTTAAGCATAGCTTCGGCAATATCATAATCAGCAATTACACCGTGTTCAATAGGAGAAACACAAACAAGACTATCGGGTGTACGACCCATAGTCTGCTTCGCTTTTTCGCCGTAATAAACAGGTTCCCATGTTTCACTGTCTACAGTAACCATGCTGGGTAACTCAAGTACGATTTTAGAGCTTGAGAAAATAACAGTTTTCGATGTGCCTAAATCAATTCCAATTTCAGTTGCCATTTAAATCACCAAATATAATTATATTACAAATCTTTTTTAATTTCAATGTTTTTAGGAAGCGTGTATAAAGCGGTTGCACAATAAACCTCATCAGCTCCTGCGAGTAATAATTGCCTTGCACATTCATCAAGTGTAGCACCGGTTGTAATAATATCATCAATCAACAATATTCTGCCACCGTTCAACCTCTTATTGAAATAATATTTACCTTGTACATTTTCGAAACGTTTAGCAAAATCACTTGTGTGCTGTGTTTTTATAAAGCTTCTGCACATTAGAACGCCGTCAAGCATTTTAATTCCAAGAATTTCAGAAACACCATTACAAAGCAGAGCACAGTGGTCAAATCCACGTTCCATTTTTCGATTTATCGATGTAGGAACCGAGCAGATATAGTCGAAATGAATATTGTAAAAACTATTTTTAACCGCCAAAGCTATTTGTTTAGAAAAATATTCACCATAATGCATCTTACGGCTTATTTTATATGAATATAAAGCACGCTTAACGTAATCGTTGGTGTAAAACGCAGACGTTATACATTTAAATCTATAAACGTCACTGTAGCAACGGCAATGTTGCTTTTCCATTCCACAAGAAAAACATTGTTTTGTGTGGTCAATCTGAACAAAGTGTTTATAACAAATATCACAAAGAAATTCATCTTCGCTTATTATTTCTCCGCACGAAATACACTTTTTGGGATATAACATTTCTATTAAAGTTTGTTTGACATTGTTAAGAAAATGCATTGTTTAAAAATTCCTTCAATAAAGTATAGCGTAGCGTTTTTCGATTATTTGCAGCCATCTCACAAAACGTTTGCTCATTTCCAACTATTACAAGCATTTTTTTAGCGCGAGTAACAGCAGTATATAATAAATTGCGATATTTAAGAGGTGATGGAATATCAAGCAAAGGCAAAACGACACAATCAAATTCGCTTCCTTGACTTTTATGCACGGTAATAGCATAAGCAAGCTCAATTTCAGACAATGAATCAATAAAATATGTAGCAATCCTGTCATCATAGCGAACGTTTAAGATACCACCACGTATATCAATATGAGTAATATAACCTACGTCACCGTTAAAGACGCCGCAACCCATTTCACCGTTATCGCGTTGCCAGGTTAAATCATAGTTGTTTTTTGTTTGCATAACCTTATCGCCAATACGGAAATATACACCCTTATAACTTAACTGCGGCGTGTTTGTTTTGTGCGGATTAAGAGCGCTTTGAAGCAAATTATTAAGATTATATGTGCCTGTATTAAGTTTTCTTGAAGGACAAAGCACCTGTATATCCTTAACACAGTCAAATCCGTAAGCCTTAGATAGTCGTTCACTACATAGCTCTAAAATGGTGTCACAAGCATCAAAGCTGTTATTTCTTCGCATAATGAAAAAATCTTTACCGTTATTTGAAAAATCAATCTCTGTTTCGTTTATGATTGCGTGTGCATTAGTTACGATTACGCTTTGACTTGCTTGCCGAAAAACCTTTTGAAGGCAAGTGCTTGCAAACTTTTCACTTGATAGCATATCGTTTAGAATATTACCCGCCGAAACACTTGGAAGCTGGTCAGTATCACCAACAACTATAATTCTGCAAGACATTTTTAGAGCACGCAGTAAACTCTCAAACAATAACGAATCCACCATTGAGGCTTCATCTAAAATCAAGACGTCACATTCAAGCGGATTTCTTTCATTACGCATAAAGTTATGTTTTGAATCGCTTGTCCACTCCACCTCAAGCATACGGTGAATGGTTTTCGCTTCCCTGCCCGTAAGTTCGGTCATTCTTTTTGCCGCCCTTCCTGTAGGAGCTGCAAGCATAATATTTGCATCACGTCGTTCAAACAACTCGATTATAGCATTAAGCGTTGTTGTTTTACCGGTTCCGGGACCACCTGTAAGAATAAATATACCGTTACTAAAAGCATTTTTTATTGCGGTTCTTTGGAATTCTTCAAATTTAATCCCAAGTTTGTTTTCGACGTAATCGATTTCCAAATCGTTTATGTCTGAACGTACGGCATTGTATCTGCAAATCGAAGCCAAGCGGGCCGATATATACTCTTCGGCAGTATATAAATCTGGTAGTGCGATAAAATCTTCATTGTTAATTGTTTTACTGCGGACAATAAAACTTTCTATCATACGGTCACAAACCGTATCAAGACTGATTTCATCAACGCTAAGAAGCGCAGAAGAAACATTTAATAATTTATGTCGCGGTAAACAAGTATGCCCGTTCATTAGGTTTTTTCTTAGCACATACTGTATTCCTGCCGAAAGGCGCATTTCATCATTATTGCTTATGCCGAAATCGAATGCAATTTTTTCCACACTTTCAAATGGAAAATCAATTTCGGTATTACACAATAAATATGGATTATCCCTTATAACCTGGGCAGAATTTTTTCCGAATTTCTTATATATTTCAACACATCTGTCAGGCGTAACCTCATACGGTGATAACAAAAGCATAATATCGCGAATACCGTACTGCTTTTTATATTCTTCCGAAATAGCCAGTGC
>JAXJYT010000117.1:0-2995 GCA_036306845.1 Acutalibacteraceae bacterium
CGATGCTACTGCTGACAAGGACGGTAGCAATAAGGTTTCTACACCTGTATTCGCTGCCGCGGTTGATGAAGACGGTAAGGTTGTTGCCGCCGCAAGCGACTGTGTTGAGGTTACCTTTACATTTGATACCAAGGGTGTTTCTACTCTTGATACAAGCAAAGCCATTGTTTCTAAAAAAGATGCCGGTGAAAACTACGGTATGGTTGCATACGGCGGTGCTGAAAAAGAATGGTTTGAGCAGGCCGCTGCTTTCGATGCTGCTTGCATCGGCAAGACCGGTAAAGAAATTGCAGGCTTGATGGCCGATGACGGAAAGGGCGTTGCTGACCTTCAGTCTGCAGGTTGCACAATCTATGTAACAGGTTTTGTAAAGGCCGCTTCTAAAATCTAATTAACTACACAACTTAACAATGCAAAAGGGGGATTTCATTCCCCCTTTTTTGTCATTTGAATTTTATATATGAAAAGAAGAATTATTTGTATCGTACTAATGTTTTTCATAATCGTTAGTGTACTTTGTTCTTGCACGACAAATAAGAAAAGAAACAAATACACTGCGCATTCTATGGACTATTTTGATACTGTTATAACCATAACGGGCTATGAAAAAAGCCAAGAGGATTTTGATAAAACATCTAATGAAATGTTTTCACAGTTCTCAGAGTACCATCAATTATATTCAATTTACCATCGGTTTGACGATATTGAAAATTTATGTACAATCAACGAGCTTGTTGACGGTGTACACCCCACCGTTACGGTAGACCGACGTATTATTGATATGCTTCTTTATGCTAAAAAAATGTATATCGAAACCGACGGTATAATGAATGTGGCTATGGGAAGTGTGTTATCAATTTGGCACGATTACCGTACAATTGGAAAAGATAATCCCGATACAGCATCACTTCCACCTATGGATTTACTTAAAGCGGCAGCGGAGCATACCGATATATCAAAAATAGAAATTGATGTGACTAACAATACCGTTACGCTTAAAGACCCACTAATGAAGTTAGATGTTGGTGCCGTTGCAAAAGGTTATGCAACAGAACGCGTAGCACTTGCTTTTGAAGAAAAAGGTATCACGGGTTACGTTCTTAACGTTGGCGGCAATGTACGTACTATCGGCAGTAAAGCAGATGGCACTGATTGGACTATAGGTATTGAAAATCCAAATAGCAGCGAGTATCTCGCCTATTTAAAGCTTAAAGGACAATCGGTTGTAACAAGCGGTTCATATCAAAGATTTTACTATGTGGACGGAAAGCCATATCATCATATAATTCATCCTGAAACCCTTATGCCCGCTACAGAATATCTGTCAGTTTCAGTCGTATGTAATGATTCGGGCTTAGGTGATGCGCTTTCCACCGCACTGTTCTGTTTGCCGCAGGATAAAGGGTTAGAGCTTATTGAATCACTTGATGATGCAGAGGCAATGTGGGTTACTGTAGACAGAAAAAAATATTACTCTTCGGGATTCAATAAATACGAAAGTAAGGGGGATTAATCAATATGGAAAATTTTGTTTTACAATTTAAAGAATTTCTGCATCCTATGGCAGAAATTTCCGCAGGAATATTAGAAATGATTGGAATCCTTATAATTATTATTGGTTCTTTCCGTGCTCTTGTAAGATTATTTCAATGTTTAATAAAAAAACAACCGTTTCACGTGGTAATTGACCTTGGAAAAGCACTTTCGTTGGCTTTGGAATTCAAGATGGGTGCAGAGATTATAAAGACCGTTATAATCCACAACCTAAACGAATTAGCCATACTTGGTATAGTAATAATAATTCGTGCTCTATTGGCATTTTTAATTCATTGGGAAATTCGTTTGGAAGAAAAAACCACACCAAGTCAAGACTAGAACGAACAACAAAATAATGCTTAATCCTATAATATTCACTAAATTCCTCTTGAAGAAATTCAAGGGGAATTTTTTAATAAAAAAACACAAAAACACCATATATTAGTCGGTCAAATTTGTTTGATTTATCTTGACAATAAATAAAATATAATTTAAAATATATAATGTATAATTATGTATATATATTTTATAAGAAAGGTCTATGTAATTATGGGTTCTTATCTTCGCGGCATACACACTCCTCATAGAAAAGGTACTAAAAACAGTCCTGCTATCAGAATGGATGTGCCTGAAACGGTAACCATTCCGATGGCTATGCACATCGGTAAACCGTCTGTTCCTACCGTTAAAGTCGGTGATTTAGTTAAGGTTGGTACTAAAATCGGAATTTCGGACGGATATATTTCCTCTGATATTTATTCAAGCGTTTCCGGTAAGGTAGTTAAGCTTACCGATTACTTGTTATATAACGGCTCAACCACAACTGCAATTGTTATTGAATCAGACGGTGAAATGACACCGGATGAAGCTATTACTCCACCTGTTATTAACGATAAAAAAGATTTGGTAGATGCTGTAAAGGCATCAGGTATTGTAGGACTTGGTGGTGCAGGCTTCCCTACCTACGTTAAATTAGACGTTGACCCTGAGCGCATTGATTATCTAATTATTAACGGTGCAGAATGTGAACCATACGTTACAAGCGATACCTACACAATGATTAACCGTACTGAAGATATTACATTTGCACTAAATGCTCTCAACCGTTATTTAGGTATAAAAAACATTATAATTGGTGTTGAAAACAACAATAAAAAAGCTGCCGACGCTATGAAAAAAATGGCATCTTCTATCAACGATTTTTCAATAACGGTTAAATCGCTTCCTGCTGTTTATCCGCAGGGCGGTGAAAAAGTTCTTGTTTACCACACAACCGGACGTAAAATACCCTCAAACAAATTACCTATTGACGTAGGTTGTATCGTTCTTAACTGTACTACGATTGCAACGATTGGTAATTATCTTCGCACAGGTATGCCATTAGTGGAAAAGTGCGTTACCGTTGAAGGCGGCGCGGTTAAGAAGCCTCAAAATGTTATTGCACCTATCGGTACCTCTC
>JAXJYT010000118.1:0-8259 GCA_036306845.1 Acutalibacteraceae bacterium
AAATAATACAGAGCAAAAGATATTTATTGGTGTTGATGCGGGCGTGTCTGCTAAAAAAACATAATAGTCTTTAAAAATGAGCGCATATGAAACTATTAAAATTGCCCAAAGAAAAATTTTTACAAGTTTCAGATTTGAAATTTTCATTTTTTGTTACCTCTACTTTTTGCAGAATTTCTTGCGGTATATGTGACTTAATATCATACAAAGAGAGATTATCGCATCAAATCCTAAAATAAGGTATATTGGATTAAAATTAATCGAATTTTCGAAGGCGAAAAACGGTACTATAAAAACTGCATATATTAGCATTGAAATAAAAACATCCTTTGAAAGCAAAATAAGATATGATATCAAAATGAGTGCAAAAATTATTTGAACAACAATAAATTTTATTCTTTTAAATTTGCTTAGCAAAGAGAGCGTTATTACGGAAGAAAAATATATTATGGATAAAAGAAAATCTATAAATGTTGCTTCGGGCATATCGTATAAAAGAATAAGCGGATATTTTTGTGTGATTAAAACAAACGATACAATTAAAATAATCCACAAAAGAATTCTGACTAAATTTAATTTTGAAATTTTCATTTAATCAACGCCTTTAAAGAAGTATATTTTTATGGGATTACTATTCGACTACATTAAGTCTGCTGTCGCCCTCAATTTTGTTGCCGTTGGTATTTGCACTGCTCATCAATATGGGTTTATTATCGACAACTTCTAAAAGGTCATTTTGATAAAGTTTACCATCGGTATATTCACTTATAATGCCTTTTTTATACTGATAAACTTTTTTCTCTTGATTTGTCCATGCCGTGAAAAACAGCAAATCGTCATTTGCGGCTGCCATAAATGCTATGCGATCGAAATCATTGGTTATTTCATTAAACTCTTTGGTTTCTATATTGTACGAACAAAGAAATCCGTTCATATTTAAATAAATAATTTTACCGCCATTTGCACTTACAGCGTTATCGAATCCATCTGCATCACCCGTATCAATCCTTACAGTTGTTTGTGTTGCGATGTCAAAATACGCTAAACCGTAAGCAGAGCCCTCATCATTAATTACCAAGCAATATATTTTATTATCTATGAGATTAAACTGTTGATAGCAATGTAAATCAAGTAATATATCTGCTTTTTTATCTGCGAAAGTGTATTTATGCAGTTGATAGTCGCCGTGGTGTGTGGGGCATTGATAACCGGTATAATAAATCGCATCCTCGGTAACGGCAAAATCATCACAAACATTTTCTATCAAACGCTCTGCATTTCCGCCGTTAATCGGTATACGGTATAGGGTAGGGGACCTATCGGTTTCTGTTCGTGTTACAAAATACACCTGCTCGTCAAATACGGTTATTGAATGTAAAAAAGAATTTCTGTTTTCACCAAACAATTTTATATAAGTGTCATCCTTAATATTGTAGCGATACAGGCTTCCATTATCGTTTGTATTACGGTAAAAAATATATTCGTTTTATTCGCATACATACGTTCCCGTTACAACCTGTGTTTTTTTAATTTTGGAATGTCCTTCATCAGAAATGCCGCTTTCCAAGCTGCTACCGCCCGCTGTACCGCCTTCACAACCCGTAAGCAACAAGCAAAGACTTAACAACATTACAAGAATTACAGAAAAATATTTTTTCATAAGGCACCTCACAAATCGTATGTTATTCGTTTCTAGTAGAATCCACTTTACATTCATTCATTTCTTTCTTAGCTCTTGGATTTTTAACTATCGCAATAATATCAAGCACTGTGCAACCAAGCAATGATGACGATAAGAATATTGATGAGTGCAAAAAATAACGCAATAATTCGTGTGTACTGTGCGGCCAGTCGCCGAACAAGGTTAAGGTTATAAGGGATGAATAAACCTCTATACCGTCGGTAATTCTAAACTGACTAAAAAACATAGCAATGGTTTCAATGGTGATGACCACGCTAATAAACAATAGAATTTTAAATATGATTCTTAAGGTCGCTAGCATATTACACCCTCTAAAATAATTTTATAAAAGAAAAGCTTGCTATACTGTAGAAAGTATAAATGGTACATCGGACCCACTTCCTTTCGTTTTTTTACAATATCATTTTACAATATCTTACATTTGATGTCTATGCTAAAAAGATTACAAATATTTACAAATGTGTAACCCCCGCCGAAAACTTTCGTTTGCGGCAGGGGTTTGCTTAACATATTATTTCTTTATAACACGGTTTACTGTTTCTTCAACGCAACGGTTTATGAAATCCTCTACGCTCATTGAGCCTAAATCGCCGTTTTCACCGCGCTCACGTACCGATACGCTGTCGGTATCGCACTCGTTATCACCGATTATGCACATATAGGGTAGCTTTTCAAGTCTTGCTTCACGAATCTTATAACCGATTTTCTCGTTTCTTGCATCAATTTCTACGCGAATGCCCTTTTCCTCAAGTCTGCGCTTAACCTCATAGGTGAAATCAAGGTGACGGTCGGCAATGGGGAGCAGACGTACCTGCTCGGGAGCAAGCCACATCGGCATAGCGCCCGCATACTTTTCGAGTAATAGCGCGAGTGTTCTTTCGTAGCAACCGATAGAGGTGCGGTGAATGATGTAGGGATTCTTCTTAGCACCGTCGCGGTCAACGTATTCCATACCGAACTTCTCGGCAAGCAGCTGGTCAATCTGAATGGTAATGAGTGTATCCTCTTTACCGAAAACGTTCTTAATCTGAATGTCAAGCTTGGGTCCGTAGAATGCGGCTTCGCCAACGCCAACCTTGTAGGTAATGCCAAGATTATCAAGAATTTTGGACATAACGCCCTGCGCTTCATCCCACTGCTCCGTAGTACCGATATACTTTTCGCGGTTTTCGGGGTCCCACTGTGAGAAACGGTAGGAAACATCCTCGTAAAGACCGATAGCCTTCAGCATAAAGGTTGTAAGCTCCAGACAGGACTTGAATTCCTGCTCTAACTGTTCGGGGGTACACATAAGGTGACCCTCGGAAATGGTGAACTGGCGAACGCGGATAAGACCGTGCATTTCGCCCGATTCCTCGTTTCTGAAAAGGGTAGAGGTTTCGTTATAGCGAAGCGGTAAATCGCGGTACGAACGCGCGCGGTTAAGATATGCTTGATACTGGAACGGGCAGGTCATCGGACGAAGCGCGAAGCACTCCTTTTCCTCATCCGCGGGGTCACCCAATACGAACATACCGTCAAGATAGTGGTCCCAGTGACCCGAAAGGCGATAAAGCTCACGCTTTGCCATATACGGTGTCTTGGTAAGAAGCCAACCACGGCGCGCCTCCTCATCCTCAACAAAGCGCTGAAGAAGTTGAATTACCTTTGCGCCCTTGGGAAGAAGAATGGGAAGGCCCTGACCGATAACGTCAACGGTGGTGAAGTATTCAAGCTCACGGCCTATCTTATTGTGGTCACGTTTCTTGGCCTCTTCAAGCATAGTTAAGTGTTCTTGGAGCTGTGATGCCTTCGGGAATGCAGTACCGTATACACGGCAAAGCATCTTGTTGTTACTGTCACCGTGCCAGTATGCGCCCGTAGCCGAGGTCAGCTTGAACGCCTTAACTGCGCCCGTGCTTAAAAGGTGTGCGCCTGCGCAAAGGTCAACGAATTCACCCTGCGAATAAAAGCTTATATCTTCGCCTGCGTGTTTTTCGGTAAGCTCTATCTTATAAGGCTCGTCTTTTTCCTTAAAGAAAGCTACCGCCTCATCATAAGGCATTGTATAGCGCTCTAGCGGAATATTGTCCTTAACGATTTTCTTCATTTCCTCCTCGATTTTTACAAGGTCATCGGGGGTGAAGTGATTTTCGGTATCAAAGTCATAGTAAAAGCCGTCGTCAACCGCGGGACCGATTGCAAGCTTTACGTC
Organism: Acutalibacteraceae bacterium; assembly: GCA_036306845.1. Classification (GTDB taxonomy): domain Bacteria; phylum Bacillota; class Clostridia; order Oscillospirales; family Acutalibacteraceae; genus UBA737. The sequence continues at coordinate 3,897 of JAXJYT010000118.1, forward strand.
GGGGAAAAGACGCTTTACTGCCTGCGCCATAATGTGCGATGCGGTGTGGCGGAAGGTCCATTTGCCGTAATCATCGTCAAAGGTAAGAATCTCTAATGTGCAGTCGCTGTCGAGCGGTGTGCGCAAATCGGCATTTTCACCGTTGATTCTTGCGGCGCACGCAACGCGCGCAAGACCCATACTTATCTGACAAGCCGCATCGTAAGCGGTTTTGCCCGACTCTAATTCTAAAACCGAGCCGTCTTTTAAGGTAATTTTAATCATATCTTAAACCTCCAAAAAATATACAAAATAAAAAAGCCCCGTCCCAAAAGGGACGAAGCTCTGAAAAAACTCCGCGGTTCCACCCAAATTCCTATTATGAAAGCCCGAATATCAGCATATACATAAAAGGCGCTTGATATTTCTTAACGCGAAATAACACGTCCGTGTTTTTTACCCACGGCACTCCGAAAGTGGTGTTCGCTTTAAATACCCTACACTCCTCGCACCAGACGGAGCACTCTCTTAAAAGGTAAAACTTAAAGCTACTGCTTTCATCAATGCTTTATCATTGTTATTTTAAATGTATTATGTCCGCTTGTCAAGTACAAAAGTTTACAAAATAACAAAAATATATCCAAAATTCAAATTTTTTATTGACTCTGAAAAGAAATAGTAGTATTCTTTTTTTATTAAGTTTATTAAATATAATGGAGGAAAAATTATGTTTAAGTCAGAATATTTAAACAAAGTTTACGCCGATGTGGAAAAGCGCAACGGCGGCGAGCCTGAATTTTTGCAGGCCGTAAGAGATGTTCTTGAATCCTTGGAGCCCGTTGTAGCGGCAGACTCTAAGTTTGAGGAAAACGGTGTTATCGAGCGTATGGTTGAGCCCGAGCGTATGATTTCTTTCCGCGTTTCGTGGGTTGACGATAATGGTCAGGTACAGGTAAACCGCGGTTACCGCGTTCAGTTTAACTCGGCTATCGGTCCTTACAAGGGCGGTCTTCGTTTCCACCCCTCTGTAAATTCTTCTGTAATCAAGTTCTTGGGCTTCGAGCAAACCTTTAAGAATAGCCTTACAGGTCTTCCTATGGGCGGCGGTAAGGGCGGCTCCGACTTTGACCCCCGCGGCAGATCAAACGGCGAAATTATGCGCTTCTGCCAGAGCTTTATGACCGAGCTTGCTAAGCACATCGGCGCAGATACCGACGTTCCCGCAGGTGATATCGGTGTAGGCGCACGTGAGGTTGGATATCTCTACGGTCAGTATAAGCGCCTTCGTAACGAATTTACCGGCGTTCTTACCGGTAAGGGCCTTTCCTACGGCGGCTCACTTATCCGTCCTGAAGCTACGGGCTTCGGCGCCGTTTACTATGCACAGGAAATGCTTAAGACCTTTGGCGAAGAGGTTAAGGGCAAGACCTTTGCGGTATCGGGCTTCGGTAACGTTGCTTGGGGTACCGTTAAAAAGATTAACGAGCTTGGCGGTAAGGTTGTTACCATTTCGGGTCCCGACGGCTACATATATGATGAAAACGGTATTTCTACCGATGAAAAGATTAACTTTATGCTTGAAATGCGCGCATCCGGTCGCGATAAAGTTCAGGATTATGCCGATAAGTTTGGTGTACCATTCTTTGCGGGCAAGCGTCCTTGGGAGCAGAAGGTTGACGTTGTTATGCCTTGCGCTACTCAGAATGAGGTTGGTATCGAGGATGCCAAGAACATTATTGCCAACGGCGTTAAGTATTACGTAGAGGTTGCAAATATGCCTACTACCGATGAAGCAGTAGCATATCTTAAGGCAAACGGCGCGGTTATCGCTCCTTCAAAGGCAGTAAACGCCGGCGGCGTTGCAGTATCGGGTCTTGAAATGAGCCAGAACTCAATGCGCTATAGCTGGACCGCTGAAGAGGTAGATCAGAAGCTTCACCAAATTATGACAAATATCTACAAGAACTCCTACGAGGCTTCAAAGAAGTACGGTATGGAGGGTGACCTTGTAGCAGGTGCCAATATTGCAGGCTTTGAGAAGGTTGCCGAAGCAATGATTGCTCACGGAATTGCCTACTAATACCATTAAATTGTACTTTAAAACCCCACTTTCGTATAGAAGGTGGGGTTTTTCTTTTAATGTAAATGCTTATGCTGCTCGTAATCTTCAATAATTCGGTGGAATTGTGTGGTGTAAAGTTCACGGTATCCTTCAGAGCTTTTTAACAGTTCGTCATGTGTACCGTGCGCCGCAATAGTACCGTTTTCTATCAGCAGAATTTTATCCGCCGCCATGATGGTTGACAAGCGGTGCGCGATAACAATACTTGTGCGGTTCTTCATAATACGTTGGAGTGCCTCTTGAATATGCTCCTCAGAAATAGAGTCAAGCGCACTTGTCGCTTCATCAAGAATAAGAATTTTAGGGTTCTTAAGCACCACACGCGCAATTGAAATGCGTTGCTTTTCACCACCCGATAGTTTAAGACCGCGGTTGCCGACAAGCGTTTCCCACTTGTCCTCAAGGCCCTCGATAAAGTCATAAATGTTTGCGGTTTTACATGCCTCGATAAGCTCTTTTTCAGTGGCATCGGGCTTGGCATAAAGCAGATTTTCACGAATGGTAGAATTAAATAGATATGTATCCTGTGTCACAAGACCGATATTCTGACGAAGATATGAAAGATCGATATCACGAATGTCCACACCTGCGATTTTAACGGCGCCGTCACACACGTCATAAAGGCGAGGAATCAGGTTTATGATTGTCGATTTACCTGCGCCCGACGTGCCCACAATGGCATAGGTTTGCCCCGAAGGTACGGTAAAGTTAATGTCGCAAAGCACCTGCTTTTCATCATTATAGCCGAAACTGACATTTTTAAATTCAATATCGATGTCATTAAGGGAAGGGAAACAGGGATTTTCACAGTTTTTAATATTTATGTCGCGGTCAAGGTAATCAAAAATTCTTGTGAATAGTGCTAATGAACGAATAAAATCAACGTGTATATCCATAAGAGCGCGCAGGGGATGATGCATACGTTCTACTATACCGACAACAACCGTAATTCCACCGACCGTAAGTCCGTTACCGTTTCCCGTTATAATCAAAAAACCGCCCGCGAAGTAAATAAGCAGAGGGGCTAAGTGCATAAGCATACCCATAATAACCCTGAACCAGCTGCCTGCACGGTGCTCTTTTATCGAGATACCCGTAACGCGTCGGTTTATACCTTCAAACTTTTCGTATTCGCTTTTTTCCTTTACAAAAAGCTTCATAAGCAGTGAACCGCTAACCGATAGCGTTTCATCAATCTGTTGGTTAAGGTCATCAAAAACAACCTGTGCCTTACCCGCAAGCTCCCACCGTTTTTTAGCAAGCGCACGGGCGGGCAGAATCATCATAGGTAGAACTAACAACCCCACAATAGCAAGCCGCCAATCGTTATAAAGCAGGTAAAACAATGAAACACAAACCGTAAGCGTATGGCTTACAAGGGAAGTAAGCGTACCCGTTATAACCGAGCTTACGCCGTTAATATCACTGTTCATACGCGTGATTATATCACCCTGCTTTTCACCTGCAAAGAAACTGTTCGGCATATATTGCAGATGCTTGTACATTTCGTTTCGCATATCGTATATGATTTTTTGCGAAATCCAACTGTTTATGTACTGCTCAAGCACCTTTATGCTTTGTGACGCCGTAAGCACTACAAGCGCTAATACTACAAGCTCTAAAAGGATTTTAACGTTGGTTTTATCGGAAATTAAAGCGTCTACAATTTCGCCTGTAAGAATAGTTGGCAGTAAAGCTAAAACGGATGAAATTGCAATTGATGCAAAAACAAGTGCCAAGTGCCATCTATAAGGCTTTAAATAACCTAAAATCCTACCGATTAAATCCCGCGTTACTGTTGGCTTTTGCGCCTTTTCCTCTTCGGTCAAAAATCCGCGCGGTCCGCGTGGACCGCCACGCATAGCGGGGGGTGGTCCCATTATTCCCATAAATTTACCTCAATAATTTTATTTACTATATTCTACCATATATTTGCATTTAATAAAAGAAAAAATATTTTAACAATTTATAAATTTATCGTACTTTATTTACTTGCGCACATTTGTGTGGTATAATAATTTTAAAGATTTTTTGTGAGGTGAGGAAATGGATAGGTTCGTGTTAAATAGTAGTTATAAGCCGACGGGTGACCAACCGCAAGCGATAGAGCAACTTGTTGAAAGCATAAATGCGGGTAATCGCGAACAGGTGCTTTTAGGTGTTACAGGTAGTGGTAAGACCTTTACAATGGCAAATATTATAGAAAAAGTAAACCGTCCGACTCTCGTTCTCGCTCATAATAAAACCTTAGCAGCTCAGCTT
>JAXJYT010000119.1:0-2602 GCA_036306845.1 Acutalibacteraceae bacterium
ATTTCAAGGGTAAAAATACACCTATATATTATATATATGCCGCCGCTACAGATAATCAGCATCGTGGCAAGGGATATATGTCAGACCTTATCAAAAACGTAATAAAATCCACCAATGCACCGCTTTTCTTAAAGCCTGCCACTAAGGAGCTTGAAGGATTTTATGAGCGCCTCGGTTTTAAAAGAATTAATGCGGTAATCAAAAATCCCGATGCGGTAATATTACCCAATAAAAAATGGGAGCAGCTATCAGAACGTGATAGCAACTCCCAAGAATTTACGTTAATGTATAGCGGATATTTACCGCCGCAAATTACTACGCTCTCGTTTTCCTATACAATGGATTAACGGGAGCTTTCCCTTATATAATAGAAAATATACTGTTGTACAATACCTGCGTATTCACGTGCACATTCGGGCAACTCACCACCGAAATATTCCTCTAATGCGCGTTTTATCCACACGTCCTTCGGAAATGCCTCTATGTGACCGAGACCGAATAAAAGGGTACAGTCGGCAACCTTCGGTCCCACACCCTTTATCCGCATAAGCGTGGCCTGAGCAGTATCAAAATCGGCTTTTTTTAGTTCATCAAGTATTATTTCGCCGCTTGACACCAACCGCGCCGCATCAAGTATGTACTTTGCGCGGAAGCCGCAACGGAGCGGCGCCAAATCCTCTACACTAAGTACAGAAAGCTTTTGTGCGGTAGGGAAGGTGTAGCCGCCCTCGATTTTTTCACCAAAGCTTTCACAAAGTCGCTCGATAATTCCCTTGATGCGCGGAATATTATTGTTCTGAGAAATTATAAACGAGCAAAGCGCCTCCCACGGCTCTTGATTTAAAAGTCTTATACCGCCGCCGAATTCCGCCGCGGCGCGAACCGTATCATTGGTGCTTACGGTATCAATAATTGCGCCGTAATCGCGCGATAAATCGAAGTAACCGTGCCAGAAGGCTTCAAATTGCTGTTTGGTGCAACCTTCGATAATAATTGAATTATCTATACGGTAAAGCTCAACGTACATACCGCCCGCAATTCCGCACCACCTTCCGTCTTTTTCGTACCAACGGAACGCCTGACCGCAGTCAAGTGTTTGCGCAAGGTCAAAATTTGCTACATTTTCTATGTAAATCTTATCATTTTTAAAAATTATATCGTTCATTTTCACACCCCGTATTTACAATTATACATATTTTGTGTTACAATAACAAGAGTAAATAAAAGTGGAGGCAATTTTATGCGTGATGATATTTGTACCATACCCGTCTCGGAGGTGTTTGAGGAGCAGTGCGGATGTCCTATCTGCCGTATGTACCACACCGTAGAGGAGCATATTATCACCTATATTTTAGGTGACGCTATGATGGAGCCCGACGTTAGAATAGAAACCAACAAGGTAGGTTTTTGCGCCGAGCATCTTGATAAAATGATGCATCATCGGGGCAGATTACAGTTGGCGCTTATGCTTGAAACTCACATCAAAAGCGTAGAGGATGAAATCTTTGGAAAAAAGCTTTTTAACGGAAACGACAAAAAAGCTCAAAGGGCGCAGAAGCTATCCGAAAGCTGCTTTATATGCAATAAAATGGAGTGGGGTATTAACCATATGTTTGATACCATCTACCGTTGCTACGAGCGTGAACGTGATTTCCGCGATATGTTTAACGCGCAACCGCAGTTTTGTCTTGTGCATTTTGAAAGACTTATGATGGGCGCTACAAAGCAAAATATGCCAAAATACCATAAAGAATTCAAGGACAATCTTACAAGAATTACGGGCGAATACGCAAGAAGTCTTTGTAGTGATGTTTCCGCATACTGTAAAAAATACGATTATCGTAGTCGTGAGGATAACTCAGATTGGGGCTCTGCGGCAACATCGGTAGAGCGTACCGTAGCCTTTTTATCGGGCGAAATTTATGAGGATTAAATTTACATAAAACTTGAAAAAATTACCTGTGTTGATAAAAAAGGTGATAAATACGCAGTTTTTTCAACTTTTCCACCGAGTTATCCACTTTTTTATGTTAACCAACCTTAAAATTGAATACAATTTGCGATAATGGGTAAAAATACCTTTAAATCGAAAGAGAGGCGGTATTTTTATGGTAAAGGGCGTAAACAAAACCATTATAGAGGTTAATAATACAGGTAGTAAATTTTTTGAAAAAATTGTATTTTACGTAACACCGCAATACGGGAATTTAAGCACCAAACAGCTATTGCGCGAAACCGATAGCTTTACCTTTAATTTTGCCGAAAGGGCAGATAGGGGTTATAAGACGCTTCGGGCGCGTATGCGTAGAAAACGTAGGCTTTTAGTGGCAGGACTTGTTGCGGGCGGAATAATTCTTGCCGCCGCGATATTGATGATTATTTTGTAAAATATTTGTTAAATGTGCAAGAAGTTATCGTAACTTCTTGCATTTTCTTTTATTTTATAATATAATAATTTTTGATATAATGATTGTAGTTAGTCGAAACGCTCAAAAGCGTTCCGACAAGCCACTTTAGAAGTGGCTTTGGCAAAATTAAATTCTAATATTTAATTTTGCACAACATTCATTGCAATGGGATAGGACAAATTTTTAGTAAAAAT
>JAXJYT010000120.1:0-3627 GCA_036306845.1 Acutalibacteraceae bacterium
ACCCTATTTGCTGCAATATTGATTTGTAGTTTTTTTAATAAGCTTTTCATATCATTAAGCGTTGTCTCGCGTTCGGTACCTGCCATATCAATTATATCAAATACGTTCACGCCCGAAAGCATTGCTATTACCGCCTGACCGCAAGCGAGCGGATTCGGCTCGAAAATATGATTAACTTCTTTAACCAAAGGCATTTTTTATCACCAAAATAAATTTAGCACTTAACCTTTTACTTGTCAACATCATTTTACAAGTGTACCGCCATCAGTTTTAAGCAAAGTAAAAATTTGCTCACTTTCAAGTGTTTTGGTGTTTATATAAATAAGCAATTCATTTCCTTTCGCATTTTTACACAAAAACTCATAGCATCTTACTTCACTTCCGCCGCTAGTAGGTATAAGAGCGATAGCGCTTTGTTCTACCGTGAGGTCACTACTGATAACCTCTGCCGCTTCTTGTTCGGAGTGTGTTGGTGTCTGAAATGCGCGGTCAGTATGATTGGTTATATAACCACTGCTTTCAAAAAACACAACTTCTCCGTTATCTAAAGCAATACCTACTTTAATTAAATCGGTATAGCAAATTGTCTGACCGTCAAGATATGCAAAATTTATTGTCATAACACCGTCTGTTGTAAAATAGTAAGTGTCTATCATATTAACAAAACCTATATCCTTTAAAAATCGATTAGCCTTTGAGACCGCCTGCTCATAGGAAAATTTTATCTGTCCTATATCCCTTTGCTTGCTCAGATAAACGATATATCCACCCTTTTTACTTATTGCTGTAGTTAGTGTTTCGTTCGAAAATCTATAGCAAGGGATTTTTCCACTTTGTGCTTCTTCAAAATTCAAGTCATCTATTTCACGCAAAATACTTTTTACTTTGTTTTTTGCCTCATTTTCATCAATAGTTTCGGCGTTTGAAGTAAGAAGCGGTTCTTTGTTTATTATATGATCTGAATACGGACCATCGTAAATAAGCGTAGGATAATCACTTAAATCTTCCTCCATTTCACTTAAAGTATTTGCAAGTGTTGTTGTATCAATATTTTCTTCTAACTTTTGTTCTAATTCGCTTGTCCAATATTCCGCATTATTAAATGTTATTTGTACACCCGAAATAATATTCGAAACCTTACTTGCAATATCTGAAAGCATGGTCAATTCATTAGATTGTTTTTCGGTTAACGAATTACCCGAAATAATGTTTTTAGAAAATGAAAGCGCATAATTACCGACTTGAGATAAAAATTTATTAAGCGTAGATAAGCTACCGTACTGTATAGGCAATTTAGATAAAGCTTGTTTTCCAATTTCAGCTTCACTGAATATTTCGGCGGCATAGGCGCTAAGATTTTTTGCTGATTTAACGTAGATAACTTTTTCTAAGTTCACGGAAATATTATTTATACTGCTATTAAGCGTTTCCAATGCTTCTGAATAACTGTTTTCAAGCATTATTTTGTATCTTATTAAATCCTTATGTTCCTTATAATAAAGTCCTCCAAGAGCCAATAAACCCGCCGAAAAAAATGATAATATTCTAATAACCGTTCTTCTTTTCATTATATACACTCCTTGTTGTGTATTTTTTCCATTAAGTATTATAATAAACATTAAAGTGCTTGATTTTTTTTAACTATTATGTTAATATAACAATGATAAAGGCAATGACGGAGACAGTAGCAATCTTTAATCATCTATAGCGAGTCGGCGGCGGTGCAAGGTCGGCGGTGTGTAGAATTGTGAAAATCACTCCTGAGCTGCGGCGTGAACGGTTAACTATTAACGCTTGCCGGTTACTTCACCGTTATAGGAAGTGCGGATGCTTGTCCGTTCTGATAGGTGGTATAGCGAGATCATATCCTCGTCCTATTTGGGACGGGGATTTTTTTAGCTTTGAAAGGAGCAATAACATGTACGAAAACATTTCGCCTAATGTAAATTTCGTAGAGCAGGAAAAGAAAATTGAAAAATTCTGGTCAGATGAAAAGATATTTGAAAAAAGTATCGAAAGTCGCGCCAAGGGTACACCATACGTATTTTATGACGGTCCCCCTACCGCTAACGGTAAGCCGCATATCGGTCACGTGCTTACCCGTGTAATCAAGGATATGATTCCGCGTTACCGCACGATGAAGGGTTATATGGTACCACGTAAGGCAGGTTGGGATACACACGGTCTTCCCGTTGAGTTAGAGGTTGAAAAACTTTTAGGCCTTGACGGTAAGGAACAAATCGAGGAATATGGCCTTGAGCCATTTATCGCACACTGTAAGGAAAGTGTTTGGAAATATAAGGGAATGTGGGAGGACTTTTCAAAAACTGTTGGTTTCTGGGCCGATATGAATGACCCCTACGTTACCTATCATAATGATTTTATTGAATCTGAATGGTGGGCATTAAAGCAAATTTTTGACAAAGGCTTACTTTATAAGGGATTTAAAATTGTTCCCTACTGCCCACGTTGCGGCACTCCACTTTCTTCTCACGAAGTAGCGCAGGGCTATAAAAACGTAAAGGAACGCAGTGCTGTAGTTCGCTTTAAGGTTGTCGGCGAGGATGCATATTTCCTTGCATGGACCACAACGCCATGGACTCTGCCTTCCAATGTTGCTCTTTGCGTTAATCCCGATGAAACCTATTGCAAGGTTAAAGCTGCGGACGGCTATACCTACTATATGGCAGAAGCGCTTCTTGATACAGTGCTTGGCAAACTTGGTTCTGAAGATACTGCTGCGTATAATATTTTAGAAACATACAAAGGCAGTGACCTTGAATATAAGGAATATGAGCCGTTGTTTGATTTTGTAAAGCCCGTTTGTGAAAAGCAACACAAAAAGGCACATTTTATAACCTGCGACAGTTACGTTACAATGTCGGACGGTACGGGTATAGTTCATATCGCACCTGCATTTGGTGAGGATGACTCAAAGGTTGGCAGAAAGTATGACCTTCCTTTTGTTCAGTTTGTTGATGCTAAAGGTGAGCTTACAGAGGAAACGCCTTATGCAGGCAAGTTTGTAAAAGATGCCGATCCGTTGGTGCTTGTTGATCTTGACAAGGCAGGCTTACTGTTTGATGCTCCTAAATTTGAGCATGATTATCCACACTGCTGGCGTTGCGACACTCCTCTTATCTACTATGCTCGTGAATCGTGGTTTATAAAGATGACTGCCGTCAAGGACGACCTTATCCGCAACAACAATACAATAAACTGGATACCTGAAAGCATTGGTAAGGGTCGTTTCGGTGATTGGCTTAACAACGTTCAGGATTGGGGTATTTCACGAAACAGATATTGGGGTACTCCACTTAATATATGGACTTGTGAATGCGGTCATATGCATTCTATAGGAAGCATTGAAGAATTAAAATCAATGTCCGACAACTGCCCCGATGATATAGAACTTCACAGACCCTTTATCGATAATGTTACGATTAAGTGCGAGCATTGCGGCAAGCAAATGCACCGTGTTCCCGAAGTAATTGACTGTTGGTTCGATAGTGGCGCTATGCCCTTTGCACAACATCACTATCCATTCGAAAATAAGGAATTATTTGAATCACAGTTCCCTGCCAACTTTATTTCAGAGGCGGTTGACCAGACACGTGGTTGGTTCTA
>JAXJYT010000121.1:0-8014 GCA_036306845.1 Acutalibacteraceae bacterium
GCCTTCTCGCCCTCGGCACCGTAAATGTGCTGGAAGTAAAGGTCGGAATAATAGGAATCCTTCATATATTCCTTGAAGGTAGCCGCACTTACACCGTTAGGCTCAAAGAGTGATGCGTAGCCGTAGGATGACCAATAGTACTCTGCCATATATTCGGCATTGGCAGTCTTTTCATCATCAAGCTTTAAATCTGCCTTTTTACATTCAGCCTTATAGTTAGCAATAAGCTTAAGATTATCCATAGCGGTATCCTTAACCCACTTTGAAAAATCCTTTTTATCTATCTTTTGCTTTAAATAATTAACTTCTTTTGTAGCATCGTAATCCTCATCCTCGGCAAGCTTTTCATCAACCTTACCGCGTGCCTCCATATCGGCAAAGATAAGTGTGCAAAGATAATATCCCGATGTAAACTCATACTCACCAACGGTTACGGCAACTTCATTCTTAGGATGACATGCGGTGCATCCCAGACACAAAATTGCCACTAACATTATAATTGCGGCATTCTTTAAAAATTTCATTTTAATTTCCTCCGTAAAACGAATTACATATATGGATTATTATATATTATTTATTTTAAAATGTCTACCATAAATTTTAAAGGTTATAAAACCTTTGCAAGACGCGACACCACATCCTGCATCTTAAGTCCGCCCCGCAATCTTATGATGTAGCTCGGCGCACCGATAAGCGACATCGAGAAGCTATTCCCAAAGGCTTCGGATAGCCTTGCGGCAACCTGCTCATCAATATGGGTGGTATGCAAAACCGTAGTTATGGGTGTTCCCGTAATCTCGGTAATACCCGCCGTTGCCGCCTTACTGCGAAGAAGCGCTATATCTATAAGTCCCGTAACAGATTTCGGTGGCTCACCAAAGCGGTCGCAAAGCTCATCCAACACGTCGCTTACGTCCTGTTCTTCTCTTATATCGGCGATTCGCTTGTATATACCAAGACGCGCCGAAAGTGACTCGATATAGCTTTCGGGTATGTGTGCCGAAATATTAAGGTCAACCGTACACGCCGCTTCCTCGTGTGTTTCTATACCGTTTTGTTCGTTTATGGCATCGGCTAAAAGCTTCAGGTACATATCGTAGCCTACCGCCTCCATATTACCGTGCTGTTCACCACCCAAAATACTACCCGCGCCTCTTATTTCAAGGTCGCGAAGCGCAATCTTAAAGCCCGAGCCAAACGCCGTAAACTGCCTTATAGCCTCAAGTCGCTTAGTTGCGATTTCAGATAGCTCACGGTTGGGCTTGTAGCAGAAATAGGCATACGCCCTACGGGGAGAACGCCCCACTCGACCTCGCAGCTGATGCAGCTGTGACAGTCCCATTCTGTCGGCGTTTTCAATTATAAGGGTGTTTGCATTCGGTACGTCGACACCCGTTTCAATAATCGTAGTGCATACAAGCACGTCTATTTCGTGTTCTACGAGCTTCTGCCATACGTCGCTTAATTCATCCTCACTCATCTTACCGTGGGCAATACCGATACGCGCGTTTGGTATCTGCTCCTTAAGGCGCGCGGCACAAAGCGTTATGCTCTCGACACGGTTGTGAAGATAATACACCTGACCGCCACGGCGGAGCTCCTTGTTAATGGCATCCACAAGCACACCCGTATTCTGCTCTAAAACGTAGGTTTGTACGGGATGTCGGTCGCCCGGCGCTTCATCTATAGAAGACATATCGCGAAGTCCGCTCATCGCCATATTAAGCGTGCGCGGAATAGGTGTTGCCGATAGGGTGAGTATATCCACAAAGGGATAAAGCTCCTTTAAATGCTCCTTTTGCGCCACGCCAAAGCGTTGCTCCTCATCAATTATTACAAGACCGATGTTTTTGAATTTAACGTCCTTTGAAATAAGTCGGTGGGTGCCTATGACCATATCTACTCTGCCCGAACGAAGTCCCGAAATAGTGTTTTCCTGTTGCTTTTTGGTAACAAAGCGGTTAAGTAACTTTATTTCGACAGGCATCTCACCGAAACGGCGGAGTATATTATTGTAGTGTTGCATTGCAAGTATTGTAGTAGGAACAAGCAACGCGCACTGTTTACCCTCGCTTATACACTTGAATGCGGCGCGCAGAGCCACCTCGGTTTTGCCAAAGCCCACATCTCCGCACAAAAGGCGGTCCATCGGCACGTCACGTTCCATATCACGCTTGATTTCATTAATGCAACGAAGCTGGTCCTCGGTTTCCTCGTATTCAAAGCGGCGTTCAAAGTTATTCTGCAAATCGGTATCGGGTGAAAATGCATAGCCCTTGGTCGCCATACGCTTGGCATAAAGCGCCGTTAACTGCTTTGCCATGTCACGCACCGCCGCGCGTACGCGACTGCGGGTGCGGCTCCACTCACTTCCGCCCAACTTATGAAGCTTGATTCCGCCATCTTCTGTAGCGGCGCCTATATATTTTGAAACCAAATCAAGTTGAGTTACGGGTACGTAAAGCGTATCGGTGCCTGCATACTTAATCTTGATATAATCCTTTGTAACACCCGCATTGGTGATGCGGTTTATTCCATCAAATATACCTATACCGTGTGCCGAATGAACAACGTAATCTCCACGCTTAAGCTCATCAAGAGAACCGATTTCCTTAGCGTTCTTCGGTCGCTTGTGCATAATTTTACCGTCGTTCGTGATATGGCGGTGTGTGATTAACAAAAAGCTGAGTGACGGTGCCTCAAAGCCGCTTGAAAGGCCACCCGTCATCACGTATACGCCGCCCTTTTGAAGCGCAGTAGTATCCTCTACAAGCTGCGCCGAAAAGCCACGCTCAGAAAGCTCCTCCGAAAGCACCCGTGCCGCGCGCTCCTCGCCCGCCAGAATCACAACAGTTCCACCGATACGGTTTATATATGAAATATCCTCTTTAAGTACGTTTATATCGCCGCTCCAAGCCGTAGAGCGTTTGAAATTAAAGTTTATAAGCTCACCGAGTGCCATACCGTAAGTCGAGCGCGGAAAGTTTTCAAGATAAATTGCGCTTTCAAAATATTCCGTAATTTCATCGTGCGAAAGCCTGATTTTAGCGCTCGCAGGACACATTTCACCGCTTGATAACAGATTTTTTATATCCTCGTTGGATATTTTATCTATTGATTTTATACGCTCGGCAATATTACCCGACTCGCAGACCGCAACAAGCGCATCGGTAGCATAATCAAAAATCGTAGCACAGTTAGGATACAAAAACGGGATATAGCAGTCGGGTGATACCGACAGTCCGCCCGACAATAGCTCTATATCGCGCTCAATTCTTGCGCGTTGCGCCTCGGTTAGTTTTTTTGCCGATTTAAGATAATCTATAAGCCTTTGTTCAAGCTCATTCGGGTTAAAGCTAAGCTCGTTTGCGGGGAATATTTTTATACTGTCCAACTGCTCGGTACGGCGTTGGGTATTAATATCAAAGCGTGAAATATTATCAATTTCATCACCCCAGAATTCAATTCTGACCGCACCGTCCTCACCAACAGGGAAAACGTCCACTATACCGCCGCGCACCGAAAACTGTCCCGCGCCCTCGGTAAGCTCACTGCGCTCATAACCGGCAGATATCAAAGTGCTTGTAAGCGTCGCAATTTCAACGCTTTCCCCCACCGAAAGCTCTAAAAGGCTTTCCCTTAAAACCGAAGGTGGTACTGTGTACTGCATAGCGGCATCAATCGGTACTACAAGCACGCTAAAAGCCCCATCAAGCGCACTTGATAGGGTGTGTATTCTTTGATGTTCATACTCCTTCGAGCATCCCTGAAGCCTTGTAAGGTTATAATCCCTTGACGGCATATAAAGCGCCGTAGCGCCCATAGCAGTAAGGTCGTCACGCAACGATAGTGCCGATGCTTCATCGTGTGTAATTGCGATAATGCGCTTGTTTGTATGCGCCGCTAACGCCGATAGAGTCCACGCCTTGTGAATGCCCGAGAGTCCGCTTGCCGCAACGGGCAGACGATGACTTTTCACCGCCGATAAGAGCCGTGCGTAATCGGGTTCGTTTTTAATAATCTCTTTTAAAAATTCCATTATGCAATAATTTTAACACAAACCCTGCCACAATTCAAGTGTATTCAACTGCAAAAAACGTGGTTTCCTATGGTGGTTATAACCTCACGCGAGAGTATCCACTTGTTTGTAGAGGTGCGCGGATTGTAGTAATATATGGCGCCGCCGCTTGGGTCAAGTCCGTTAAGGCAGTCCCGCGCCGCCTTATATGCGCTATCGCTCACCGGCTCGTAAAACTGACCGTCATCAAGGCACGAAAAAGCGCCGCGTTGATACACCACACCCGATAAGGTATCGGGAAATGACGGATGCTCTACGCGGTTCAGGATAACGGCGCCTACAGCCACCTGACCCATATATGTTTCGCCTCTTGCTTCGGCGGAAATTATACGCGCCAACAGGTTATAATCGGCGGAGGAATATCCCCCGCCCGTGTTTTCTACGCCCAAAGCCGAAAGCGTATTTTTACCGGCTATACCGTCGGGGGATAATCCGTTATCACGTTGAAAGGCAATTACGGCATTTCGTGTTGCGTTACCGTATATTCCGTCCACCGTTCCATTATAGTATCCAAGTCCCTTGAGCGCATTCTGAATGGCAGTTACCTCGTTTCCCATTGAGCCCATTTGAGAAAGCGCGCCTACCGAAAGACAGCAAAGTGCAAAGAAAATCAGTATTATAAGCATTATTTTAAAATAACGGTTCATAAAATCACTCCCGTTATTATACTGCCTTTTTTTAGATGTTTTATACCCCGCACATCTTTTACAAAAAAAGTGCCGTTTCGTTACCACAATCCGACACCTTTCGCACACGTCGGCATATATACTAAAATAGAAAGTTTAAAAATTTCAGGCGGTGAAAAAATGAAGGAAATTTCAAAAAATGCCATAATAGGCGCGGGCAATACCCCTGCGCTTCGCGAGCTTTCCGTTGTGGTAATATCTCATATCATATTCGGTGTTTTAGGTATTTTGGCATCGCGCGCAGTAATACTTGGCTCCCTTATGCCATTTGGTCTGTCCTTGGTGGCGGGTTGCCCCTTGGAATTTTTGCCAAGCGTTGCTATCGGCGCATTTTTAAGCTATTTTATCCCTGCGGTGGGCGAGGGTGGCTTTCGCTATATTGCGGCGCTTCTTGCAATAACGGCGATACGCCTTATGCTATCCTCCTTTAAAAAGCTATCCGAAAACGGAGCATTCTTAGGTCTTATATCAATAGCCGCAAATCTTATTACGGGAGCTGTTGCCTTAGGCGGCGTACCTATTGATGCTATTTATCTTTTATCCGAGGCGGTAATTTGCGCGGGTACTGCTTATCTTATAAATAAAGTTGGTACGGGTATCAAGCAAAAGGGCGCAGGTCTTACCGCGCAGGAGCTTGGCAGTCTGCTTATTCTTATAAGTATACTGCTTTTAGCGCTTCAGGATATAACCCTATACGGTGTGTCACTCGGAAGAGCGCTTGGTGTTTTACTATTGCTGACCGCGGCTAAATACGGTGGTCTGCTTTCGGGCTCAGTTAGTGGTATTGCGGTATATTTCTGTACAGCTCTTGGCAGTGACTTCGCATCCTTTTGCGGCATATATGCCGTAGCGGGTTTGCTTGCGGGCATATTCTCAGCCCTTTCAAAGTACGCTCAGGCGGCGGCGGTAGGTGCGGCGGGACTCATAGGACTTGCCCTTTTAGGCTTCCAAGAGGGCTCGGGAATTTTTATCACCGAAATATTAGTCGGTATTATTTTATTCCTTGCCATTCCGCGTGGCGCCGGAATAATACTCGGTAAGCTTTTTACCTGCTATCCTAAAATCACCGTTGCCAATAACGTGGGCAAGGCGCTTACCATAAGACTTGAATCGGCATCCTGCGCCCTTCGCGACGTTTCGGATACCGTAGAACAGGTTTCGCGCGAGCTTCAGAAAATCAATTCACCCGATTTCGGCACGGTACTGTCGGGCATCGAGCAGGAGGCTTGCTCGGGATGCAAGCTTCGCATTCACTGTTGGGAAACCAAAAAAGACAGTACGATGTCCTCTATTTTATCCATTATCAACACCGTAAAGCAAAATGATTCGACAGAGGACAACCCTGCCGATGATTTAAGTGGCAGATGCTTACGCTTTTCTCAGCTTAAAGATGTAGTTACAAGAAGATACACCGATTACACCTCGCTTTTATCGGCGGAAAATCGAATCGAGGAGGTGCGGCAGGTTGTATCCGACCAGTTTGAAGGTATTTCAAATATGTTAAGTGAGCTTGCCGAAGATTTTAAGTGTGACCAAAACTTTGATAATTCTATGGCGCTTACCGCCGTTTCGGCACTTAAAAACATCGGCATCTGCGCCGAAGAATGCTCTGCAAGGGTGGATAAATACGGCAGAACATCACTTGAAATAAAACTGAAGCGTGACAACGATACCGTACTTAACAAGCTACAGATTATGCGAATGCTCTCCCTTTCGTGTGAGCGCGATTTTGACGTGCCAAGCATAACGCATTCTTTAGGTGACACCTTCATTTCCCTTAACGAGCACGCGGCGTTGCGCGTAGATATAGGTGTGCATCAGGAAACCGCCGCAGGCAGTAGTATGTGCGGCGATGCCTACAACTATTTTCTTGACGGCAAAGGACATTTTATTATGATTTTAAGTGACGGTATGGGCACGGGCGGTCGTGCCGCAGTCGACGGCGCAATGGCATCGGGACTTATGGCGCGGCTTTTGAAGGCAGGCTTTGGATACAACTGCTCGCTCCGTATTCTTAATTCATCTATGCTATTTAAATCTACCGACGAATCGCTTTCAACGGTAGACATTGCAAGTATCGACCTGTTTTCAGGAGAAACCTTGCTTTATAAAGCGGGCGCGGCGCCTACCGTTGTGCGACGCGGCGGTAAGTGCGGACGCGCCGAAAGCACGTCGCTACCCGTTGGGATTCTCCGTGAAATCGGCTTTGACCGCGCGGGAATAAGGCTTCGCACGGGGGATATTTTACTATTACTTTCCGACGGTGCCACCACCGACGGCACCGACTGGATTCGTGCCGAGCTCGAGGCATGGCGCGAGGGCAACGCGCAGGAGCTTGCCGAGCATATAACCCGTTGCGCCCGACGACGTTGCAGCAGTCCCGAGCGTGACGACATAACCGTTATGGCGGCAATTCTTGAAAAGGCAGTATAAAAAAGGACCGTACCATCTGAGTGGTACGGTCCTTTTAAATTACATCATCGGTATTGCTATGCAGGTTGCAATCTCATATATAAGCGCAAGGGATAACACTACGATACACAAAAGATTGTAAATCCACTTTTTATTTTTAAGAAGCGGTAGACCGGGGTTTGCTACCGTAAGTAAAAACGCAGGCAAAAGTGGCATAACGTAACGCGGTTGACAACCTGATATCACGTCGCTTCCAACGGGTGTGAATGTCACATACATTGAGGTTGCCGCAAGACAAGCGCCGCCAAACAACACAAGCGCCGCTGCAATCCGCACAAGCACCGAGCCCTTAAAGCGTACAAACTCACACTTATCGGTAAGAGCGGTAAACATAAGCATTGCGATAAATACTGCCGACAGACTTCCCAACCCCAAATATGCAAAGTTTGATATATAATGCTTCATCGTGCCTATAGATAAATACTCTGCTATAAATTTAAGAAGTATAACGGTATATCTTAGCGGTTGTTCAAAAATCAGTGTTATCTGACCTGTCGGGTCTACATCACCGCCACGGGTATCGCCGCCCGACGAAAATGTAAACATCGAGCGTGAAAGGAGCACCACTAAGGTTATGGCAAGGAATATTGCAACGATACCTAAATATTTGCGCCTGCGCCTTTTATCAACGACGTTTTTCCGCACAAACAAGGGCAGTAAAAGCATAATTATAAAAACAGGCTTTGGTATTACCGAAAGCATTAACGCCGCGCACATAATTACGGTATCCTTTATGTTATACGGCTTGTGTGAATCTTCGGCAATACTTGCAAAGTAC
>JAXJYT010000122.1:0-9769 GCA_036306845.1 Acutalibacteraceae bacterium
CTTGAAAACCTGCTCCATACATAACGAAGAAACTCGAAATTGCAAAAAAATCGAGTGTCCATAACTCAAATCCGTTATGAACACTCGATATGGTGCGGGTGACAGGACTTGAACCTGCACATCGGTGACACTAGCTCCTAAGGCTAGCGCGTCTGCCAATTCCGCCACACCCGCATATTAAACTTTTAAACAAATAATCGCAACAAAATATTAAACAAACACTATAAATGGCAGACACGCTACGCGCGTCTTCCCTCAGAAATATAGTCGCACTGCTTGCTTGGAGCGCGGCGCATTGCTCCTTATTTCTTCACCTCAGCACTGTGCCTGCTTCATCCACTGGATGCGGCACACTGCTTCGCCCAATTCCGCCACACCCGCATATATATGTAGCCTACATATTCTACCCTAAAGTAAAGAAAATGTCAAGAGATTTATAACAAAAAACTGCACCGCTATTGCGGTGCAGCCTTTCTAAATACCATTAGTTACAAATTGTAAGCTCGGTATCCTTATCAAATAAGTGAATCTTAGAAGTATCAAGAGCAATCTTAATCTTGTCGCCGGGACGTGCAGTGTTGGTAGGAGCAACACGAGCGTTGATAGACTGACCTTCACAATTCATATAAAGGTAGGTTTCAGCACCCATAAGCTCGGTAACTTCAACGTCTGCCTCAACAATACCGTCGGGGTTAGCAGCAATAAGGTCTTCTTCGTTATGAACATGCTCAGGACGAATACCCATAATAACTTCCTTATCAACGTAAGCAGCAAGACAATCGTTCTTGTTCTTATCTGCAGGAAGCTTAACCTGATACTTAACGCCGGCTCTTGTCTTGGTGTCTTCAGAACCGAACTCTACATAATAGTCATCGCCGTTCTTGATAAGCTTAGACTCAATAAAGTTCATCTGAGGAGAACCAATGAAGCCTGCAACGAAGAGGTTGCAAGGATAGAGATAGAGGTTCTGAGGAGTGTCAACCTGCTGGATAAGACCACTCTTCATAACAACGATACGGGTACCCATTGTCATAGCCTCTGTCTGGTCGTGGGTTACGTAAATAAACGTTGTACCAAGACGCTGATGGAGCTTAGAAATCTCGGTACGCATCTGTGCACGAAGCTTAGCATCCAAGTTGGAAAGCGGCTCGTCAAGCAAGAATACCTTAGGCTCACGAACGATAGCACGACCGAGAGCAACACGCTGACGCTGACCACCCGAAAGAGCCTTCGGCTTACGCTCAAGAAGATGTTCAATATCAAGAATTCTTGCAGCTTCCTCAACACGACGCTTAATCTCATCCTTCGGAGTTTTGCGAAGCTTAAGACCAAAAGCCATATTGTCGAATACGGTCATATGAGGATAAAGCGCATAGTTCTGGAAAACCATCGCGATATCACGATCCTTAGGAGCAACGTCGTTTACAAGGCGATCGCCAATGTAAACTTCACCGTCAGAAATCTCCTCAAGACCTGCAACCATTCTGAGAGTAGTAGACTTACCGCAACCGGAAGGACCAACAAGAATGATGAATTCCTTGTCTTTGATTTCAAGGTTGAAATCGGATACAGCGGTTACGCCGCCGGGGTAACGCTTGTATACATTACGAAGTGATAAACTTGCCATAAAATAGACCTCCTGAAAGTGTACACTTTTAATTCCTCATTATTATAACAAAATCATCCCAAAATTGCTATAGCACATTGTTACAATGTTTTATATACCATTATGGTAAAAATCAATAAATTATCATTTCATTTGCAATTCTAAGGCACATTTTGTCATTTCTATCCAGTCACCTTCGCACATATTGTGGGGTAACTGTAAATTGCCTATTGCCGCACGGTGAAGCGCATTTACGCCAAGACCTACTGTACCGAACATTCTTTTTATTTGATGGTATTTACCTTCGGTTATCACAATTCGTGCAAGCTTATCCCCTATCCGTTCAAGAACGGCAGGTCGACAGAGCGTACCGTCGGCAAGGGTAATCCCTTTTGCGAACGCTTCGCACATTTCGCCGGTCACGTCACCGTCAAGTGTAGCAATATATGTTTTTGAAATTTTCTTTTTTGGTGAAATACAATCATGGGCAAATGCGCCATCATCGGTAATAAGCAATAATCCCGTAGTATCCTTATCCAATCTGCCAACGGGTGCCAAATCGCTTCTTCTGACATTTTCGGGCAAAAGGTCAAGAACGGTTTTCTGCGATTTATCCTCGGTCGCACATATTACACCGCGCGGTTTGTATATCAAAATATAGATATGTTCTTTAAAGCTTACGCTTTGACCGTCAAAGCTAACCGCCCAATCGGTATCAACCTGTGCAGACGGGTCGCGCAGAACTTCACCGTTTACTGTAGCTTTACCGCGATATATGCCCGTTCGGACGACGCTTCTTGAAATAAGCAACTGATTTGAAATCAGTTTATCAAGTCTTGATTTTGACATTTATTTCTCCTAATGGCAGCATAAAACCATCAAGCGCACAAGATGATATATCGCCGCCGATTATTCTTCCTTTATAAACAATTAAATTTGCAACGGTATCACCCGTATATCCTGCAGGCGTATCGATGTCATAGGTATAAACGGTAGCCTTACTGCCCATATAAAGCAACAGATCAAAGCCTGCGGATTTTTGTAAAGCATTATAATTCTGATATACCGCATCAAATTGTTCGGGTATGATAATTTCTTTACTACTCTTACATTCTTCGCTTGGCTTTAATCCAATGCTTTTGATGTAGTCCACACGTTGTTTATTTGTTTTTCCGTTTTCCTTTATATTATCTGCGGCAAAAATCTGACCGCCGATAAAAAGTCCCAATAACATAGCCGCAAGGACTGCAACCAAACCTTTTTTTGTAAAAGTAAAATACATTTTCATAAAAATCATCCCCCTAAAGAGTATGATTTATACGACTTTTTTATTCAATAATGCAAACTGCGTGCGCCGCAATTCCAAGTCCCTGACCGGTAAATCCAAGACCTTCTTCGGTAGTTGCTTTAACGCTTACACAATCAATCGAAACATTAAGACACTGCGCAATATTCTGCCGCATATCATCAATAAACGGAGAAAGCTTTGGTGCCTGCGCCAATACGGTTGAATCAATATTTATAATTTTATAGCCCTTATCGCTCAACAATTCACCCGTGAGCTTTAAAAGTATTTTCGAATCAATACCTTTAAACTTATCACTACTATCGGGAAAATGCTTTCCGATATCACCAAGCGCCGCGGCACCAAGAAGAGCATCACATATAGCGTGAAGCAAAACGTCGGCATCCGAATGTCCTAAAAGTCCACGTTCATACGGTATTTTAACACCGCCTAAATAAAGCTCACGATTTTCTACGAGCTTATGAACATCATAACCGTGACCGATTCTCATATACTATTCCCCTTTAATAAACGCTTCCGCAATCAGTAAATCCTCGGCAGTGGTAATCTTTATATTTCGCACACTACCCTGCACAAGTTTCACACTGTATCCTGCGCTTTCAAGCACGGCGGCATCATCGGTAAACACTGCATCGCCCATCTTTTCGCATGCGCTTTTATATGCCGCAACGCTTACGCCCTGAGGTGTTTGCGCAGCATACAGATAACTTCTGTCAAGGGTATCGGTAACATTGAAATCATCATCTACCCTTTTTACAGTATCGTTAATTTTTACACCGCAAAGACAACCGTCATAATCCTGCAAAGCGGCAACACAACGCGAAATGATATCCTCCGTAGCAAACGGACGCGCACCGTCATGAATCAGAACCTTATCCTCGTTATCGTTAAGTCGCTCAATACCACACATAACCGATGCGTGACGGTCGGCACCACCCTCTACAATATCGGTAAGCTTACTAATCATATATTTTTGGGCAATGCTTTGCATTTCAGGTATAAGCTTACTTTGTGTGACAAGAATTATGCGTGAAATGTAATGTGAATTTTCAAACGACTTGAGTGTTCTTGCGATAACGGGAATACCGCAAAGTAATGCAGTTTGCTTATTTGTACCGCCCATTCTGGTAGACAGACCTGCCGCAACAATAATTACGGGTATACCGCCATTGTCATTCTGACAGGTATTATACTGTAATTTAAAATCGGTTTTAATCATATTATCCCCATTTTTAAAAGCCTTAAAAAATGCCGCACTTACTTGATTTAAGTGCGGCATATATTATTTTGAACTAAAGATTAGTTCTCCTCTTCCTCGCAGTCATCGCAGCCACAACCGCAATCACAGTCGAAATCGAATTCGAGAGGAGTCTGACAATTAGGACACTGAATACCGCCCTCTTCAATCATTTCTTCATCAAGATAAATTACATCCTGACAAGCGGGACATTCAATCTCATAAAGCTCATCCTCACAACCGCAGTCGCAATCGCAATCACAATCACAGTCGCAGTCGTCATCTTCATCATCACCGTAGATAATATCTTCAACGGTAGAAAGATCCTCATCAACGGCATCAATTTGCTCAGACATATCATCACAAGCGTCCTCAATATCGCAGATTTCCTCTGTAATATCGCCAAGCAAATCAATTATAGCGGATAAAATCTTACCCTCTTTTGTTTCGGTATCAAGACCTAATCCTTCGGCAAGACCCTTAATATAAGCAATTTTCTCGCAAATATCCATTACTGTTTCCTCCTACAAAAATTATGCGCGCTCCATATATTCGCCGGTACGGGTATCAATACGGATAACCTCACCCTCATTAATAAAGAGGGGTACACGGATTTCACAACCGGTTTCAAGGGTTGCAGGCTTGGTAGCGTTGGTAGCAGTGTTACCTGCAAAACCGGGGTCGGTCTGGGTAACGGTAAGCTCAACAAATGTGGGGGGTTCTACGCCGAAAACCTTACCCTTGTATGAAAGAACTTTGCACACCATATTTTCCTTAACGAACTTAAAGTTGTCGCTAAGCTCGGAAGCGTTAATAGGCTCAAGCTCATAGGTTTCCTGATCCATAAAGTAATAAAGGTCGCCATCGCTATATGAATACTCCATATCCTTACGCTCAACAAAAGCGGTGGGAAATTTAGCGGTGGGGTTATAAGACTTTTCAATAACGGCGCCTGTAATTACATTCTTGGTTTTAGTTCTAACAAAGGCAGCACCCTTGCCCGGCTTTACGTGTTGAAATTCTACAACCTGTAAAACCTGACCATCCTCCTCAAAAGTAACGCCATTTCTGAAATCGCCGGCACTAATCATAAGTTTTTTCCTCCAAAAATTTAACTTCTATTGTACGAACACAACATACATAATGTATTTTAATTCTTTTTATACCTTTTGTCAAGCAATTTTGCTTATTTCTTGAACCAATTTGATGGTGAAAGCGCTATAAGCAACGGGAATATCTCAAGACGACCAAGTAGCATAGCGAAAGAAAGCAATATTTTTGAAAAATCCGTATATGCCGCATAGCTACCTGCAGGACCGACCGCACCGAAACCGGGGCCTACATTGTTAAAACAAGAAACAACTGCGGTAAAGTTGGTTTCAAAGCCAAAACCTTCAAAGCTAATCAGTATATAGATTGCAAGTATACAAAGCATGTATATTGAAAAATATGTGTTTATTCCCTTTATCGTTTCCTCTTCTACCGCCTTACCCTCAAAGTGTATTGTTGCAACCGAGCGCGGATGCAATAGCTTTTTAAACTCACGTCGGATATTTTTAATCATCATTACCGTACGCGCAATTTTGAAACCGCCCGCGGTAGATCCGGCACACGCGCCCGAAAACAGCAACACAAATATTATTCCTTTTGAAAATGCAGGCCAATTATTAAAATCGGCGGTAGCATAACCCGTAGTTGTAACAATTGATGCTACTTGAAATACAGAATCACGTAAAGCATCTGATATTCTATCATATATAGGTAAAATATTCGCAGTTATAAGAATGGTACTTACACCAAATATACCAACATAACTCCATAGCTCCGTACTTTTAAGAACAGGCTTGAAGCGCTTTATAAGCAATAGATAATAAAGGTTGAAATTCACACCGAATATCAACATAAATATTGAAATAATCCATTGACAATACGGACTGTACGACGCTAAACTATCGCCCTTGATACCAAATCCTCCTGTACCTGCGGTACCGAAAGAATGAAGCAAACTATCGAATATCGACATACCACCGGCAACAAGAAACAACGCTTCTACGACGGTTAAAACGATATATATAAGGTATAATATCTTTGCCGTATCCTTAACGCGAGGAACTAATTTTCCGATAACAGGACCCGGCATTTCTGCGCGCATAATGTGAATAGAACGGTCGGCAATATTTGGCATTATAGCCATTACGAAAACGAGCACACCCATACCGCCTATCCAATGCGAAAAGCTACGCCAGAAAAGCATACTGCGGCTCATGGCTTCAACATCTGTCAGAATAGAGGCACCGGTTGTTGTAAAACCGCTCACAGTTTCAAACACTGCATCGACGTAAGACGGTATATCACCTGAAAGTTTAAACGGTACCGCGCCCACAACCGACATAGCAATCCATGCGAGAGCAGTTATTGCAAAACCCTCTTTAGCATAGATAACACGATTTTTTGTGCGAGTAATAAGTAAAATAAGCAGACCGAGCGCAAGTGAGCACGCGGCGGTTATTAAAAAGGCAAAAAGCTGACTTGTTTCTTTGTAGATTATCGCAACAATTGAAGGAACAAGCAGAAGCAACGAAATTATACAAAATATTCTGCCAGTGGTACTGAATACAATTCTTCTGTTCATACACTACCTCAAAACATCCGAAAGGTCATTCATCATCTCATCGGTGGATTTTGATATAACGATTATCTTATCACCCGCTAAAATCTCATCATCACCGGTTGGAACAAAAGCCCTACGGCGTCTTATGATACCCGCTATAAGAATATCCTTTTTAAGCTTCATATCCTTAATCGGTATATGCAACGCCTTAAAGTCGGATTGCACGTTGAATTCAAGCGCCTCTGCCCTGTCACCCATCAATTTATAAAGTGTTTCAACGTTACTGCCAAGCGAATTCTGAAGTGCACGCGCATAACGAACTATAACGTTGGAAATTATCTTTTTGGGTGATATTATAGAATCAAGACCGATTTTCTCCGCCATACCGATAAGTTCGTTACGGTTAGCCTTTGTGATAACCTTAGGAACGTTTTGGGAAATAGCAAAGAAGGATACTATAATATTTTCTTCATCATATCCTGTAAGAGTTGCTATAGCGTCGGATGACCGTAGTCCTTCTTCAAGCAAAACCTCCGGTTGAGTACCGTCGCCGTTAATAATAACCGCACCTGGTAATATTTCGGAAAAGCGTTCACAACGCTTTTTGTCCTTATCAATAAGCGTTACCGAATTTCCTGCCGATAGCAACATTTTTGACAGATAATATGCCGTAGTACTTGCGCCTAAAATCATAACATTACGTGCTTTTTTACTTGTAATACCAATCATTTCGAGCAATTTCTGAAGCTCGGCAAAGGTTGCGGTAATACCGATATGGTCACCGCTTTGAAGCACAAAATTACCGTCGGGAATATAAACCTCTTCCCCGCGTCTTACAAGACACACAAGATAATTAGCCTTAAACTTTTTGCGAAGTTCGATAAGACTTAATCCGCACATGGGCGAATTATCACGCAAAATAATTTCGGCCATTTCAAAATTTCTTCTTGAAAATGTTTCAATATTAACAGCAGAGGGTAACTGTAAAATATTATAAAATTCCTTTGCAACAAGCAATTCGGGATTTATAGTAAGTGATATATCAAGCTGTTGCTTCATAAACACCAAATTCTTATCATTAAATTCGGGATTGCGGATACGCGCAACGGTATACTGTGCACCCATCTTTTTAGCAAAGAAGCAACTTAGCATATTAAACTCATCCGAGCCCGTTACCGCAACAAGCATATTTGCATCCTGTACGCCGGCCTCAGCCAAGGTATCATAATCGGTACCAGTGCCGCAAACACACATAACGTCATACACATTTGATATGTCGGCTATAACTGCGGGATCACTATCGACTGCCACAATATCATGCCCTTCACGCAAAAGGCTTTTGATTATTGTAGTACCGATTTTTCCGCAACCGACAATAATTATTTTCATACATATACCCTCTTTTAGAAGTATTATTGTAATATTATACCACAAAAAGCAAATAAATCAAACTATTTATAAGAGCTATAATTTTATTGACTTGAAATCAATTAAGAATTATAATTGTTACAATAAGGTTAAGTAGGTTTGATATGAAAAAAAGAACAAAAATCTTCATAATAATTTTATCTGTCCTTTTAGCTGTTGTTTTAGCTTTAGGCTCGGCTTATATGGTACTGTTTTATTTGGGCAAATCGCAGTTTCACAAGGATGACACCAACATTTCGGTTGATTCTGCTGAGATTATCGATGATGAAACCGTAAGCATAAACGGCAAAAACTATATAAGAAACGAAAATATTATTACCGTACTTTTTATGGGTATGGATAAGGCGGATGTTAACACTCCGCGCGGCTACGGTACCAATGGTCAGGCAGACTGCATTTTTCTTGCGGCTATTGACACTTCAAAACGTGAACTGACCATCATACCCATATCACGCGAAACAATGGTAGATGTTAACGTTTACACTACCGAAGGCGCATTTGGCGGTACTAGGCAGCTACAGCTTTGTCTTGCATATGCATACGGTAATTCACCTCAGGAAAGCAGTGGAAACGTTATGACGTCGGTACGACGACTGCTTTACGGAATCAACGTTAGCTCTTATTTAACCGTTGACATGAAAGGAATCGGCGTATTCTCAGAGATGCTTGACGGGATTGAGCTTGATTCGATCGAGGATATTATAATTGAAGGAAACGCCGTTAAAACAGGTCAACGTTTAAAGCTTTCGGGTAAAAGCGCATTCGACTATATACACTATCGCGGTGACGATATTGAAGCAAATTACCGTCGTATGCAACGTCAAAAGCAATTTCTTACTGCTATGGCTAACAAATCGGGCAATATGATTATGCAGAATTTTTCACGTCTTGGTAGTTTTTATAACGATATGTCGCCCTATTTTAACACTAATATCACCCTATCGCAAATTGCGTATCTTGTAAGTTCCTGCATTACACTTAATATGGGTGATGCTATGGAATACAAGATTATTGACGGCACACTCAATATGGGCGAAGAATGGGTTGAGTTTTATCCTGATGAAGTCTCGCTTTTAAACGTTGTGCTTGAAACCTTTTATATAGAAAAATAGTTCAAAAAGGCATTTTTTAGTGCCTTTTTTTCTATTGTTATTTTTGTAAAATATAGTAGAATAGATTTATAAAATAAAAACAAGGAGAAAACTAATGAACATTGCAGTTGCACAGTCGGGCGGACCTACCTGCGCGATAAACGCCACACTTTTAGGTGTTTTTCGCCACGCTATGAAGTACGATGAAATTGGTGAGGTTTATGGCTCGGTTAACGGAATTGAAGGGCTTATATACGATAACCTTGTAAAGCTTACGGATATTATTAACGAGGATGACGATATTGAGCTTATCAGACAAACCCCGTCTACAGTTTTAGGCTCCTGCAGATACAAGCTACCCGATTGTAAATGCGATGAATCGGTATACATTACAATCACCGAAACGCTTAAAGCACACGATATCTCCGCCTTCTTTTATATCGGCGGTAACGATTCGATGGATACCGTAATGAAGCTTGATGGATATTTC
>JAXJYT010000123.1:0-6926 GCA_036306845.1 Acutalibacteraceae bacterium
GGGTTTATTTGTATGAAGGCATTGGCAGGCGGTCTTATAACACGCTCTGACGTGGCGTACGCCTTCCTTGCGCAGGATCCCGTAGCTCCAATCTGGGGTATACAGCGCCTTGGCGAGTTGCGTGAGTTTTTAGCTTACAACGATAATCCACCAAGTCTTACCGAGGATATGCTCAAATTTATTGAGCAGGAAAGGGAAGAGCTATCGGGTGAATTCTGCCGCGGTTGCGGGTACTGTATGCCGTGCCCCGTGGGAATTGATATAAGTAATTGTGCGCGTATGTCGCTGATGATTCGCCGCGCGCCCGTTGCGGCTCAGCTTACCGAGAATATGCGCGAAAAGATGGCGCAAACTGAAAAATGCCTTGATTGCGGTAAGTGCAAGGCTAAATGTCCGTACGGACTTGATACCCCTGCACTGCTTCGCAAAAATTATGAGGATTATAAAACGTTTTTATGATAAAACATAAAAATTAACAGTGGGATGAGTGTTGTGCGTACCACATTCATCCCGTCTTTTATGCTTTACAAAAGGTCAAAACAGTGATATTATATTATTCGATTTTATGACTAGGATAGAGGGATGATTTTGGAGTTTAGGAGTGTTTTAGAAAAAAACAAAAAAGGTATTATACTATCTTTTATGATGGTCTTCTTAGGACTATTTGTGTTTTATAATTTCAATATACTGGAAAAAAGGGAATATGATAACCTTAACGCTACTATAGTAGCGTATAAATTTTTAATATTGGCAGCTATATCTATGATAGCTTTGCTTATAGCATATTTCTGGATAAAAAAACCAAATGTTAAGATAGAAAATATACATCTGGTTTTGGTGTCAGTGTTAGGCGTCGCATATATGCTGTTGTTTTTACCGCATACCATACCCGATGAACCGGTTCATTATTTTAATGCGTATAATATATCTAATTATTTTACATTCAATTTTAAGCAGAGCAATTCCGAGTTTTTGCTTATGCGCGAGAGTGATTTAAAATTTTTTGAGGCTACGGCCAGTACTAATCAAAGTGCAGAATATTATAAAACTATATTAAATGGCTTTAGTGTGTTTTCTTTGGAAAACGCTTTGGTTGAAAATATAGATGTAAATGCATCTTTACAAACGAATTCTTTGTTTGGATATGTTTTTTCGGCACTGGGCATAACGGTTGCTCGCATTCTCAACTTAAGTCCTATTTTAACATATTATACTGGAAGATTTTTTAATGTAATAATGTTTTCTTTGATGAGTTATTGGGCGATAAAGAGGATGCCTTATGGAAAAATGTCGGTTTTTGCTATATCAATATTGCCTATGACGTTACATCTTGTAGCATCATATTCCTATGATTCCCAAATAATAGCACTTTCAATGCTTTTTGTTTCTCAAATTTTATATATGATTGAAAAAGAGTCATATATAGACATAAAGGATATGGCGGTTTGTTTAATATTGGCTATGCTTTTGGCTCCGTCAAAATTGGTTTATTTGCCGATAATATTCTTGGTGTTTATTGTTCCTAAACAAAATTTTTCTTTATCATCAAAAAATATTTTTTGGGTAAAAACTGCAATGGTTGCTATTGTTGTTGCTTTTACGTTTGTAATTCAGTTGGGTAATATGATAAATGGTGTTTCAGATCATTCTATACGATGGTCTGATGAAGAAGCACGAACGGTATCTTTTGTATTGAAAAATCCTATTGAGACTATAGAAGTATTTATTAACACGATTTTTTCGAAAGGTGCTTTTTATTTAAATACAATGGTTGGCGGTTCTTTGGGATGGTTTCAGATAAACATTCCGCTATACGGTTATCTTCCGTTTTTTATAATATTGGCTTATTCGTTTGCCATGCATGAAGGTGAAAAATGCAAGCTGGTATTCATTGATAAATTATGGGCTTTACTGTTAGTTGCGGGATCTGTTGTTTTAGTTTTTGCAACAATGTTGATTGCGTGGACTCCAAAATCATATAACTATATTGAAGGCGTGCAGGGAAGATATTTTATTCCGTTGTTAAGTGTTTTATATATTGCTTTTAAAAATAATTTAGTAGTTATCAAGCCAAGATATGATAAATATTTTATGTTTTTGGCTTTGTATTGTAATGTGATAATAGGTATTTATAGTTTTGTAAATTCGTTAGTTTAGAGGATGTTTATTAATGCAAGAAAACATGGCAATTATAAAAAAACAAAAAAATTCACTATGGGTTAATATTGCTTTTGCTGTTTTACCTTCTGTTATAGCATTTATTATTTCCTTAGCGATGATATGTCCGATCATTCAGTGTATTCGTCATATACCCTCCGGAGATGTGACCCACACAATGCCTTTTGCAGCTGCAACATCATTACAGGGTGGTGTAGTGGATGCGGCGGGTAATGTCATATTAGATGGTAATTCCGAGTATAATGTTGTCAATTTACCGTCAAACGGCGACAAAATTGGTTGCTTTGTACTTAATTTGGCAGAGCCTATTGTTGGCGGTGGTACTTTTTTGGTAGAGAGTTCTATTGACGGAACGTTTACCGATGTGCCTACTACTAATATAAAATTTTTTGATGGAGATACCTCTTCATGCGTATCATTAGAAGAGGGGAATTACTGTGCTATTAGAATTTGGTTTGATAAGAACTGCAGGATTGCAAATGCAGAATTTTATGATGGAGGCGCCAAGGAAATAACCAGCACTCTTAATATACAATATTGGAGATATATTTTAGTTTTGTTTATTACTGTTGGCGTGTTTGTAATATCTTTTTTTGTCGATTATAAAAAATCGTTATCAAGTAAGCTGATTGCTTTTTTAAAAGCGTCATATATGAAAATAACCACAGTAGTTTTAGGGTGTGGTATTGCAGTAATTCTTGGTATAGTTACCGAACTTTGCTTTAGATTGATTTTTGGAGCTGATAGTATAGGTAACAATTTTAACACGGCAAGTTGTTCTTTGATTTGTGCTATATATATTCTTGTTTTTGCATTTATTTCACAGCGAAAAAATATATGCAAAGCTCCAGAAAATGCTGTGCTATATATAATTTTATCGGTTGGCATATTGATAATTTTAAGTCAACCTTTCAGTTATAATAGTTTTGATGTTGATGCACATTACAGACGCGCCATAAACAATAGCTTTTTCCGTGCATCAGTTACAACTGATGCCGATATGGAAATAATATATAACAAATCCTTTAGTACTGTACGAGCATTATCAGATAGTGAAAATATAAAATTGAGCCTAAATCGAATAGGTGATATGGCTACAGGACAGCAACGATGGTCATTTAGCCTTGCACATTTACCTTCGGGAATCTTTATTGCGGTTGCAAGACTTTTTCACGCCGATTTTTATACGAGATATATTGTTGGTCAGTTGCCCAATCTTATTATTTATGCAATAGTGGTTTATTTTGCGATTAAAAAGTTAAAAAGCGGCAAGATGATACTTGCTACGCTTGCTCTCTTACCAACAAATATATTTATTGCAGCAAATTATTCATATGATTATTGGGTAAACGCTTTTGCCTTTTTGGGAACGGCATATTACATAAGTGAGCTTGAGCAACCCGATAAGCCCGTAAGGATAACAGAAACAATAATTATGTGTTTGTCGTTCGCAATGGCTGCTATTCCAAAGCAAATATATGTTATGCTTTTAGTGTTACCTTTCTTTATGCTTAAAAATTGGCGTAGTAAAAAAGATAAAAAAACATATTATGCTATTTTGATTGCATCGTTTGTTTTTGTTCTTCTGCTTTTTGTTATAAGGGCGCATACCTCTTTAACGGGTTCAGGCGATACCAGAGGAGGTGCCGTTAACCCTGCGCAACAGGTTGCATATATTTTCTCTAATCCGCTTGAATACACTAACACACTTATAAGTTTCCTTTCGCATTACCTATCGACCGGTGCATTAGGATTAGCGGGTTATACAACATTTTTTGCATATTTGGGCAACGGAAAGGGACACACCATACTTTTGCTGATTTTATGTATTACTGTTCTTACCGATAAGAATTACGGT
This sequence comes from Acutalibacteraceae bacterium, assembly GCA_036306845.1. Classification (GTDB taxonomy): domain Bacteria; phylum Bacillota; class Clostridia; order Oscillospirales; family Acutalibacteraceae; genus UBA737. The sequence continues at coordinate 4,037 of JAXJYT010000123.1, forward strand.
AATAAATTTAAACGTTCTTGGTTAATTCAGATTATAAACACATTGCTGTTATTGGGTGGTAGCGCACTTATCGCAACGGCTTTGTATATAGCTTTTACACCCGTTGGATTAACACAGATAAACGGATGTCAACCAAGATATATAGTGCCTATTTTATTACCATTCTTGTTAACAATTACAAATCCGGGTTTAAGAATATTCAAGAATAAGGGTATATACAATTTGATTGTTTTGTTGATACTTACAGTGGTTTTAATATATAATGTTGCCACCATTATCGCTATACCTATGATGTAAAAAAACGCTATCACGTTAAAAGCGTGATAGCGTTTTTGCTTTTAAAAATCTAAATCGTAACTATTTGATAGTGAAAGATTTGGATTGTAATACGGGTCGCCCTTATTGATAGTATCCTGCCACTTGTTTATAAATATACTTTTTTCCTCGTGTGTAAATGCAGTTAAACTATCTGAAATTGAATTAATGGCGGCTTCGATGGTTCTATAGTGATAAAGTTCACAAAATGCGTTAAAGATAACGGCATAACCCTTTTGACGTAGTCTTAAACAAAGATCAAGGTCGTTATAGGAAATCTTGAATTCTTCATCAAACTTACCGATTTCCTCAAATACGCTACGCTTGAGCATCATACAAGCTGCACTTACTGCACTTACATTCTGCGCGTAGAACATTTTACCCATATATCCCAAATTATCTCTGTCTACAAAATAATGGCTATGTCCGGCAATATTATCATCACCAAGACCTAAAATAACACCCGCATGCTGAACCTTGTTGTTTTCCGAAATCAGTTTTGCGCCAACAGCTCCAACATCTTCACGTTGTGCGTACATCAGAAGTTCTTCAATCCAATTTGTAGTAATGACCTGAATATCACTGTTTAAAAATAGCAGATAATCACCGGTTGCAATTGATGCGCCGTAATTGTTGATAGCCGAATAGTTGAATTTATCGTTATACGAAACCAATTTAATTTTTTTGTTTTCTTCAATGGAATGGTAATAATCAAGCAGGTTTTTATCCGTGCTGTTATTATCTATTATTATTATTTCATAATTATTATAGCTCGAAAGTTCGGTTATTGATGTTATGCATTTTTTTAACAAATCAGGTCTGTTTTTGTTTGGAATTATAATTGAAACCTTCGGATTATCAAGAATTTCGTATTTGATGCGATAGATTGTCGGGAAAGCAGGGGAGCTTTCCACCTCTGTATTCAAACCCTGTTCGGCAAGGAAATCGTGTACGGCAGATATTCCCGCATTGATAGCGTAGGTTTTTGAATTTATATCCATAGCAACCGATTTTTCATGCGAACGCCAAAAATATAATATTTTTGGTATATGAACAACATTTTTGGCAGCCTTTGTAAGTCTTAAAATAATATCGTGGTCCTGACTACCGTCATATTGATGGCGGAACATACCCGCTTTTTCGATAAGACTTGCTTTAAACGTAGAGAAATGACAAATATAGTTATTGGCAAGTAGATTATAGTAAGCAAAATCAGGTTTGAAATGATATGAAATTATGTTTGTTACGTCGCTGCCTAAGAAAACGGCTTCATCGGTGTAAACATAATCTGCATCTTGCTCACATATAACCTTCATACATTCAAATAAAACTGAAGGATGAAGCAGGTCATCGTGGTCAAATAGCGCTATAAAATCACCGGTGGCAAGCTTTATGCATTCGTTTGTGTTTTCCGAAATGCCTTTGTTCTCTGTAAGCTTTTTGTAAACGATCCTTTTATCAACAGAGGATTCTTTTAAACAATATTCTCCAACATAGGAATGCTTTTCATCGCTGCCGTCCGCGAGGCATAGCTCCCAATTGCCATAAGTTTGAGATTTTACCGAATCTATCATTTCCTTTAGGAAATTCTGTGGTGTATTGTAAAGCGGTACTAAAATACTGAACTTTATATTTTTATCAAACTTATGCCTTGATTCCAACCTTTTTCTTTTGTTTGAAATTATAAATGACGGCCTTTTTGATTCTCGAGTTTTAAAGTTCTCAAGTCTATTGATTCCGCCGTTAATTCCACCTTTTAAGAAACCTTTAAGGAAAATGAAAAACATTAATATGCATTTGTTTTTAACGATAATGTTCTTAAACGCCTGTGATATCTTCCTTGCAGGTGCGGTAAGGCGCCAGAAAAAGCTGTTTTGAATCTCTAAGAAACTGTTTTTGTAAGCATCAACCTGAGAAGCTAATTCGCGTATATAGTTGCTTTGATCTGATATTTTAGTTTTCAGCTCGCTTACCTCATTGTTAAGGTTAGAACAGGCGTTTTCGAAATGTTCTGCTTTTTTTGTGTAAAAATCAAGCGAAGAAACAAGTTCTTGGTTTTTAGCCGGATTGAAATAAGCTTGGTTAGTTTGTATTTTATATAAATCTTTTGTTGTGAAATTAAATTTTTCTTTTGCAAGCTTTATATATTTTTCATCTTCAAAAAGCTTTGAAAATTTATATAATCCAAGCACGGGATTTTCCTTGTAAACGAGCGGACCCTCTAACAGTAAAAATGCCTTTTCAAGCTCGGCTTCTTCATGTGTATGTTCGCCTGTAAACTTAAGCTTGTCCTTAAATGCCTCAAGGAATAAATCATCGGGACACAAATTTATAGATTTATAAATGATTCGTGCAAATTCAGTATCGTGAGCCTTCCATTTTTCATCGTTCATCTCGCTGTTATTGTCAGCGTGACGTCTTATAAGGGTAAGCCGTTCGGGATAAACGTAAATGTTTTCAATCGTAAGAAGGCGCATCCAGCAATCAAAGTCTTGTAAATACAAAATTGTTGGATCGTATCCGTTAATCTGCCGCATAATGTCGGTTTTTACAAACAATGAAGAATGGCATAACC
>JAXJYT010000124.1:0-4358 GCA_036306845.1 Acutalibacteraceae bacterium
CCATCCATTTCAACAAGCAACTGGTTGAGTGTTTGCTCTCTTTCGTCGTGACCGCCGCCAAGACCTGCACCGCGTTGACGACCAACGGCATCAATTTCATCAATAAAAACAATAGCGGGGGCATTTTTCTTTGCTTCACCAAAAAGATCACGTACACGTGAAGCGCCGACACCGACAAACATTTCAACAAAGTCAGAACCGGAAATTGAGAAGAATGGAACACCTGCCTCACCTGCTACTGCACGTGCAAGTAATGTTTTACCCGTTCCGGGAGGTCCAACGAGCAAAACGCCCTTAGGTATACGAGCACCAAGTTCGTTGAACTTTTTGGGATCTTTAAGAAAATCAACAATTTCCGCCATTTCCTCTTTTTCTTCATCAGCACCCGCAACGTCGGCAAACGTTGTTTTTTTGCGACCGTCTGCCTTTTTCACCTTTGCCTTACCGAAGCCCATTGTTTTGTCGGCGCCCATAGTAGCGTTCATTCTCTTCATAAAGAATATCCAGAACACGACCATTATACCAACAAGCAACAACGTTGGAAGCATACTCATAATCCAAGATGTTTCCCCGCCGCTTTTATAATCATACTTTATTATTTTATTTGTGCCCTTATTTGTTTCATTGATTTCCATAACAACATCATTAATGTCGTTATAAAAAATTGAAGCGTCAGCCACAGTATAGTGGTATTTCTTGCCATCTTCACGTAAAACGTAAGTAAGATTACCACTATATAAATTTAGCTCAAATTCAGATATTTCGTTGTTTTTAATTTGGTCTACAATTTCATAATATTTCTTTTCCACTGCATTGTCCGATATAAGAGAAACCGCAGCAAACGAAATTATAAGAATAATCGGAATGCCCAAATAAATTAGTAGGTTCTTAATTTTTTTGTTCAAGTGAAACTATCTCCTTTCCTGTATGCCGGAATTATTCGTACACGTGCGGTGCAAGAATTCCGACATAAGGTAAATTCCTGTATTTTTCATCATAGTCAAGTCCGTATCCGACAACAAATGCGTCGGGAACCTGCTTGCCTATGTAATCTGCGGTTATATCTGCTTTACGATTTTCGGGTTTATCAAGAAGCGTGCAAATTTTAACGCTTGCAGCATTTCTGTCAGCTAAAACTCCTCTAAGATACGATAGTGTAATACCAGAGTCAAGAATATCCTCCACAAGTAATACGTCACGGCCTTCGGGACTTATATCAAGGTCTTTTCTGAAGCTTACAATTCCCGTCGTTTTTGTGCCACTATATGAAGATACAGCCATAAAATCGATTTCGCAATCACACGTGATTTCACGAAGTAAATCCGCCATAAAAACAACAGCGCCTTTTAGTACACTTACAAGTAAAAGCTTTTTGTCCGCGTAGTCTTTTGAAATCTGAGCGCCCAATCTTTTACAAATATCCTTTAATTCTTCCTCTGAAATAAGAACTTCAGAAATATCTTCTTTCTTCATTTAAAGTCCCCCCATTAAATTTGTTTAACCAAAACGTTATATATTCTTTTAGTATTCTCATCCGTTTTACATCTATCCGCAACACCGATAGTGTGTATCCAAACAACGCCGGTATCATCACAAATAATCGGTAAAGCATCACGCGTTTCAAGCGGAATTTTATATTCTGTATATAACTTTTTAAGTGTTTTTGTACCGTTTTTACGCGCAAGTCGTATGCAGTCGCCCGATTCACGCGTTCTAATACGAAGCTTGCCGTTTATTTTATCACAATCAAAAGTATTTTTTAATAACAAAGTATGAACATTTGATTGTTTTTTTAAAAACAAATTATCACTTTCTGTGATTTGTACATCAAAAATCGGAGAATTTGTTTTAAAATTATTATCAACAAAAAATAATACGCTATCTTTGCAAACGGCATTTTTATTATTTGGAATACTGCATTTCCCACCGGAAATAGAAATTTGATAAATAGAATTAATATGATTATAATCAAGAATTCCACCAAAAACTTGATTATAATACTTTTTTATGATTCTTTTGCATATTGCTGAATCAAGATTTGGAAATACACTGACATCAAGCTTATTATCCTTCAAAACGTATTTACTGTTTGCTAAATTATCAAGTGCAGCACCATCTTCAGAAAGTATATCTGTTGTTCTGAAAACGGTATTCTCTATTGAAGGATTAATATCTTTAAGCAAAGGAATAACGTTGTGTCTTATATAATTCCTTGTATAATCATCCTGCAAATTCGTGCTATCGGTAATATAATCGATGTTATTGTCTTGGCAATACTTTTCAATCTGTTGTCTTGTAGCGTTTATAATAGGTCTTATATACCTATCTCTGACGGGTGGAATACCGCTAAGTCCCGATATACCCGTTCCACGCGTAAGATTTATCAAGACAGTTTCAAGATTATCACTTAGCGTATGCGCTGTCGCAATACAGTCGGTTTCCAATGTTTCAAAAAAAGCATATCTACACTCTCTTGCCGCAAGTTCAACGCTTATTCCATTTTTATTAGCATAATCTAAAACTTTTCCGTTACCGACAATAAGCTTAACGTTCCATTTTTCACATAAATCTTCGACAAAAGCTTGATCACGCAATGCCTCATTGCCACGAATATTGTGGTTATAATGTGCGGCAGAAATCTCTAAACCAAGTTCATCCTTTAAAGATAATAGAATATGAAGAAGTGAAACAGAATCGGCGCCGCCCGAAAGTGCAACTGTAATGCGGTTCCCGAATTTCAGCATATCGTATCGTGATAAGACTTTTAAAACACAGTTTTTCATTATCTAAACACGTCCACCGATGAAAATCTTGTAAACTGACCGTCCCAATGTAGTTGTACAGTACCAACCTCGCCGTGACGATTTTTAGCAACAATACACTCAGACTTTGTTTTATCGCTCATATCCTCACTTGCATCCTTTTCACCGTCATAATAAGCTTCACGGTAAAGGAATAAAACGATATCTGCATCCTGCTCGATAGAACCCGAATCACGAAGATCAGAAAGCGCGGGACGGTGCGATTTACCCTTAACCTCAGTACCACGGGAAAGCTGTGCACAAGCGATAACGGGCACCTTCAAATCCTTTGCCATAACTTTAAGATTACGGGTGATTTCGGATATTTCCTGAACACGATTATCAGTATGCTTCGCAGAATGCATAAGACCTAAGTAGTCAATCACAACAAGGTCAACCTTTTTCATTCTGAGAAGCTTTGCTTTCATTTGTTGAACAGTAATTGAAGACGTCTCATCAAAATATATTTCGGCTTTTGAAAGATTTTCGCCCGCTTGGGTAAGTCTTGTCCACTCATCTGAATCAAGGTCACCCGTTCGAAGCTTTTCACTCTTAATTCCCGCCTCACTTGAAAGCATACGCTGTGCTAATTGGTCACGAGTCATTTCGAGTGAGAAAAAACAAACCGTTTTACCACCTGCTACCGCAACATTTCTTGCAATATTAAGCGCAAACGAAGTTTTACCCATACCCGGACGTGCGCCTAATATAATAAGGTCGGATTTATTAAGACCCGTTATCATTCTGTCGAGGTCACCGATACCCGAAGGAATACCAACGTAATCATCGTGTGTTTCAGGATCGGCAATTTTAGAAAGTCGGTCATAGGTTTCGGCTTCAATAACCTGCTTAATATGTGTAAGACCCGTTGTGTCACGACCTGAACGGATATCATAAATACGTTGTTCTGCCGATGAAATCAGATCATCAGAATCCTTCGTATTTTCGTTAATATCTTTGATAATACCTTGTGCAGCGCCCAAAAGCGCACGTGCATAGTAACGCTCTCTTATAATACTAACATAGGTTAAAACGTTAGCTGAAGAAGGAACAGACTGTACAAGCTGGGTAAGATACGCTTTACCACCCGCTTCATCATACACACCATTCTTTTTAAGACGTTCAAGCAATGATACGAAGTCGATGGTCTGACTCATTTCATACATCGAAGTAATTGCATTGTAAATATCTTTATGCTGCGGTATGTAGAAAAAGTCTGCCTTAGCTACAACCGCAACATCTGATATGCTTTTTGGGTCCATAATAATTGAACCAAGCACTGCCTGCTCGGCTTCAACCGAATATGGAAGCTTTCCGCCCTCAAGGTCAAAAACAAGATTATCAGCACTCATTATAATTACTCCGTAACCTTAACATTGATTTTTGCAACAACTCCGATATGAAGCTTGATTTCGGCAGTATATTCTCCAAAGTTCTTAATATCGGCTACCTGCATTTTTTTACGGTCTATGTCAATTCCAAGATTATTTTTGATTTCGGTTGCAATTTCCATAGCGTACCCCTTATTTCCATTCAGAGTTATAACATTATTATAAC
>JAXJYT010000125.1:0-1852 GCA_036306845.1 Acutalibacteraceae bacterium
ATGAGGTTTATGCTCTTGATAACGGCGGTACGAACGACTGCGGCGCCTTCGACTACGATGGCGGTGTTACAAACAGCATTATGCAGTATAACTACACCCACCATAACCGTGGTGAATCGGTAATGGTATGTAACGTTCACTGGAGCAGTGCCTGGGAGTCCACAAACACAACCGATAACATTTTCCGCTACAATATAAGCGAAAACGACCTTTGGGGTGCAAATGCCGGTCACGGCCGTTTGTGGGTTCAGAAGGGCGCACAGAGAAGCTGGTTTTATAACAACCTTATATATGTAGCCGAGGGTATGCCCGGTAATAACATTTCTATTGCCGCTCCCGATAAGAACGTATATATGTATAACAACCTGTTTATTAACCTCAGCAAAAATACCACTTGGTATGTAAAAGAGGGCGCAAAGCTTTATATGGATCACAACGCATATTATGGCTATGCCCCAACCGATGAAACATGGAGACCCGACAATGAGAAATCCTATAAGGAATATTATAAGAAATCTGCAACAAGCAAGGAATTAGGCGGCGCAAACAGTGTTTATATGACCACCTCTGATCCGCTTCCGATAGTAAGCAACGAATATATCGGTAAGGCAATATACAAGGGCAAAAACACTGCAGGTAACGAAGCCGAAGAACAGGCATTCCTCCGCCCGGGTGCGGCAGATATTGATGTTTATCTTGAAGGCTTCAAGCTTAATCTCACTGCAGATTGGTCTAACTTTGGCGGCACAAACCCGCTCATTGATGCAGGTGAAAAGATTGAAAACAATGCATTTTTAGGCCTTAAGGACTTCTATGAGAATACAGTGCTTCCGAGCGAGATACCCGATATCGGTGTTCACGAAACAGGCACCGCAGGTGTTGATGAGACTGCGCCCAGCGCACTTACAATCACCGCTACCGCTACCGATTTCGATGAAATTAAGGTTAGCTGGAATGCAGCAGGCGATAACGTTGGCATTTCACACTATGTTGTATATGTTGACGGCGAACCTGTTGACAGAATTTATGCCGAGAGTGGCAAGACCACCTATACTCATACTGTAAACAAGCTTGTAGGCAGCACAGGTCCGCTTGTGGATTACCTTTTAGCTGATACCGAGTATGATATTAGCGTTCGCGCATTTGACTATACTGCCAATGCGGTTGAAAGTAATACCAAAACTGTTCGCACCGAAAAGGCGGATAGCAAGGAAAGCAAGCTTGTTATAAGCGAGAGCGGTACCTACGGTATAGGCTCAGGCGCAGATGCCAAGTTGGATATGGATAAAAACGTTCCATGCAGTGCGTTTAAGTACAATGAATTTGTAGCGCCGCGCTATAAAATTGTTGATGGCAACGGCAACCCCGTAGAAGACGCTTGGGTAAGCGTTACGGTGTCTGCCGAAGGTCAGGAAAATAATGACGTTATAGGTATGCTCACCGATAGTGAGGGCTATGCGCAACCGGCATTTTATGCCGAGATATACATCGGCGGTATGGTTAATGTTGATATCTCCATCCGCGAGGTTTCCCGCACGGGCTATACCTATGATAAAAATGCATCTAAGGATAAGGAATCTCTTAGTGTTAAGGTTAAGGGCTATGATAAAAAGGTTTACGGTAACCTTGCTAAGAATAGTGACTTTGAACTGTATGACGAGGAAACTAAGGTTCCCTTTAACTGGGGTGTGGCTGTTAGTAACGCCATAGAGGCCGTTCGCGTAGCGCAAGAGGCAGGTCCCGACGGCGGTAATGCTTTGGAAATTTCTGCCGAGGAGACCTACACCGCGTTGCTGCTTCAGTATGTAAGCGGCATCACCCCCGGTGTTTATACCCTTACAATGTATGTTAA
>JAXJYT010000126.1:0-8300 GCA_036306845.1 Acutalibacteraceae bacterium
AAGAATATCAGGAAGCTTAAATTCGCGGCTACCCGTTTTATAATCAACGATACGAACGTAGCCGTCATATTTATCGACACGGTCAACTATACCCGTAAGTGAAAGCGTGCATCCATTGTCAAGTGGCACCTTGATTTCAGGCATATCACCGTCGGCGCCGATTTTAAGCTCACACTTTACGGGGGTGAAATCCGACTGAGCAAATTCGAGCGCAAGTCTTTCCACCACGTATTTAAGCGAGCGTGTAACGGTAGTTACAAGATATCTGCTACGCGGTGTTTCAACGCTTCTGTATCCTGCTATTCCGTCAAGATACATATCGGCCAAGCGCTCAACGTTATCGGATATTTCCTCACTTGTGAGCTTGGATACATCCTTTCCGAATTCTTCAATAATATGCTCTAATACGAAGTGTACCATCGTACCCCTTTGCATAACGTTAAACTGTGCAGGTTGAAGGCTCTCCACCTTTAAACCGTTACGGCAAAAATACATAAAACTGCAACGACTGAAGTTATCAAACTTTGACGGTGACATATAAAGGCGTTCACCAAAAAGCTTGTGCGCGGTATCGGGGGTTACCGAAAATTTAGGCCTATCGCCCAAAGAAACCGCATTTTCTATTCTGTGTTGCATTTTTTCTTGTGCGCCGAGTACCGAAAGCAGAGTTTTAGCATCACATTCATCGGTTGAAATTTTATTACAAAGCACGCCGAAAGCATCCTCGAGCGTTTCGGGCGCGTTTTGTTCACTCAAGGGGGAAGGCTCGCACAAGACGGTGCAGTTAAATTTATTTACGATATCCCCGACAAACGCAGACGGTTCTGCCGCGCTACCGTCGGAAAGTGACGCCGAATACGATATAAACACGCTATCGGTTGCGCAACAAACGTTACTGTAAACCAAAAATTCCTCATCAATAGATGCGGTAAGCGTGTTGTCGGGAAGCTCAAGTCCCAGTTCAATAAGCTTTTCGCGTTCATTATTTTTAAACAGACCGCCACCCTGCAATGCGCGTGGAAATACGTTTTGATTTGCGCCCATAATAAAGGCGTAACGCGGTCTTGAAGGGCGTATTCTGTCGGCGGCGCCGAAGGTTACCTCATCTATCATCTGCGGTATTACGCCCACGGTATCAAGCGCTAAAGAATTTGCGAGCGCATCGGCAAAATCAGAAGCATCCATTTGTCCCTCACCGAAAACAGTAACAAGGCTACCAAGAATTTCCATAATTTTATCAAAGCCTTGTCGCATGGCATCGCAAAGGGCAACATTACCCTCATTTTTATATGCGTTCGAAAGCTTAATAAAGCCATTTTTCGCATCAATTTCATCAAATAATGCTACTATAGAGCGTGACATATCGGAGGCACTACCCTTAAAGCCTGCTTTGAAATTCAAAATAGGGGTTATTGCGCGGCGGCGCAAGGCATTTATATCGGATAAAAACTGTTGGTCACCATTCCCCTTTTCGCTAAACTGAAAACCGCGCTCGTCCATATCCCATTCGCTTTTCCACATAGCACCGTCTATACCCCATAGATAAGTATAGTTTTCGAGTGTGGAAATTTCATCCTCACTCAAATATCCGATACCTGACTTATAAAATCGTAAAATTTTCTCGGTTGAAAGATTTTTAGCAAGCTCTGTTGCAGATAGCACCGCAACGGCGGGTGGCAGACTTGCAAGCGGAATACGGCGGTCGATAAAACAAGGAACGTTATTTTTAGCGCACGCGGCGTCAAGCACGTCCTCATAGATAGCGGTATCACGCGCAATTACAACGAAATCACTGTATCTTGCACCCTTTTCACGTACAATTTTTCTTATGTTGCGCGCAACGAAATCCGCCTCATACGCTACGTTTTCGGCGCGGCAAAGCGTTATATTGGTAACCTTATCTCTTTGCTCGGTTTTCTGACCGCACATAAGGTCCTCTAATGCCGAAATATCGGCGCTATTATAAAAATTATCCTTTAAAATTATAGGATTGTTGCAGTCAATACCGTGTGCCTTTGCCATAGCCGTAATACGCTCACGCGTGTGGCGAATATTTGAAAAAACACCGTATTTACGTGTATCGTAAATATTCTCACAAAGGCTTATGGTAACGTTTTTTGCGGCGCTTAAAATGCGGTCGATTATACGGAACTGTTGACCCGTAAAGCCCTTAAAGGAATCTAAAAATACAGTTTTCCCACTAAAGAAATCGTTAGTTTCCAACGCATAGTATAGCTTTGTAAGTCTATCGTTCGGATCGATAAAACGCTCAGCAAGTAAAAGTTCGTAATTACCGTATATCGTAGCGGCATCCGAAAGCTTTAGGGCAAGTGTACTGTCATTGGTGTCCTTTACAGCCTCGATAATATCATCCGGCGATATTGCATTTATTTTAAATTCACCGATGGTATCGCAAAGCATTTTTACAAATCCCGATGAGCGTGAATATTTACCCCATACCTTAAGGTCGTTGGCGCTTAAAATAACGGCACGGCTCATAAGAATCAGTCTGTCTGCATCGGATAAGCTTTTTCCGCATATACCGCCGATGCTACGCTCTACCTCATCGCAAAGTCGACTGAAGCTTAACACCTTTACCTTTTGCGCGCCATCATCACCCAAGCGGTCAAGTATTCTTTTTTCACTTTCAAACGAAAACTGTTCGGGAACAATAAGAATGGGATTTATCCCATTGTCTACGCACTCGGCAATTCTTTCACATATATTGTAGGATTTACCTGTTGCCGCTCTGCCTAATATGAACTGTAGCATTATTTCACCGACCTTTTTTATATTTACAGTGTAACTATAGCATATCAAGTGTACTAAAAACAGTACATTATGTATTTAGGGGAGGGGTGCACCCCTCCCCTAAAATATTATACCTTCATTCTTAACATAGAACCCGTTTTTATTTCGCGTTCAAACGGGATTTTTACAGTCATCATCGGACGGTTTGCGGTATCTATGGACATACCGTTTTCATCAAACAGATTATCGGTTTCTACCGTAAAGGGTACACTTCCCGCCTCAAGACAGTCAAGCGCCGTACCCTTTAAAAACTTGTTTTTAAGAATAGCAGTAACACAGCCATCCTCATAACCAGTAACGATGGCGGCAATTGCATAATCACGCATATATCCCGCATTTTCGTAGGTCTGAGCGTTTTGCGGTCTACCGAAATAAAAGCCCGTTGAATAGGTGCGATGGCTTATTTTATTAAGTTCATCAATAGCCCAAGCAGGTGCCGACCAATTTTCATCACTATCCAAAAGGCTATCTACAATACCCCTATATGCATTGGTGGTAACCGCTACGTAATACTCGGTTTTCGCCCTACCCTCTATTTTGAAACTACTAACACCAATATCGGAAAGCTTTTTAAGATGCTCTGCCATACAAAGGTCATTGGCATTAAGTATATAGGTGCCCTTTTCGGTTTCGGTTATGTTAAAGAGCTGACCTTCGCGGGTTTCTTCCATTAAATTATAGCTCCAACGGCATGGCTGCGCACAGTCGCCGCGGTTGGCGTCACGCCCCGTCATATAGCTTGAAAGCAGGCATCTGCCCGAATACGATACGCACATAGCGCCGTGAATAAAGCACTCAAGCTCTAAATCATCGGGGGTATTTTTTCTGATGCTTTCAATTTCAGCAAGGGATAATTCACGCGCTAAAACCACACGCTTTGCGCCCATATTGTATAGAGCCTTTGCGGTTTCACTGTTTACAATACCCGACTGAACAGAGGCGTGAAGCTGGCAGTGCGGCGCATATTTTTTCACCAAATTTATGGTACCTAAATCGCCCGAAATTATGGCATCGGCGCCGATAGAATCGACGTACGACAAAAAGTCGGGCAAACGCGCAAGCTCATCTTCGTGCGGTAAGGTATTACAGGTAATATGCACACTAACACCATTTTTGTGGGCATAATCTACACCCTCTTTTAAATCCTCAAGAGAAAAGTTAGAGGATGCCGTTCGCATACCAAACTCCTGCCCTGCAAGATACACGGCATCGGCGCCGAAATCAACGGCGGTTTTAAGCCTTATAAGGTCGCCCGCAGGACACAAAAGCTCGGGCAAGCTATCTTTAATTAAAATACTCATATATCCAATTATTTCCTTGCTTCAGGGAATTTATAGTTTTTTGTTGCTCTGCGGCTGTTTTGTGGTAATAGAAATTACCGTCCTTATCGGTTACAAAGTAAAGATACGGACTGTCCTTCGTAGGATAAAGCGCCGCTTTTATAGCCTCAAGCCCGGGTGAGCATAAAGGTCCGGGCGGTAACCCCTTAACATTATAGGTGTTGTATCTTCCGTCATCGTTCTTAAAGGATTCACCGTAATAGCAGGTGGGTGAAGAACCGAGCGTACCCTCATTTTTATCGTTCAGTCTGTTATAGAATACTGCCGCAACGTTCTTCATTTCCTTGAAATTCTGCCCTGCTTCCATCTGAATAACCGATGCCATCGTAAGAATTTCGTTCATTGTGTAGCCTAATTCTTCGGCACGGTCATACATTTCATCTGTAATGCGTTTATCGGTTTGCGCTATCATACGATCTACGACCATTTTTGCGCACTCCGCCGAATCATAGGAATAAAAATTATAGGTTTCGGGGAAAAGATAACCCTCTAACGCGTAATAGGTCTTGCCGACATTACAGTTTTCGAGCAAACGCGAGTCTTCAAACTCCACCTCATTAAGCGCATAAATAAAATCACTTTTTGTGCAAACGCCCGCTTCCTCTAAAATAGTGGCAATACCTTTTACGGTAACGTCCTCACCGTTTACGTTCTTGATATAATCATTAATGCCCGTACCCTCAGGAATGGTAACGGTAACGTTTTCTGCCTTTGCGCCCTCGGTCATAAGCATATCGGCGATTTCACCGTAACCAATTTCGGTATTAAAGGAATAATAGCCATATTTATAAGAGCTGTCATAGCCCTTAAGACGCGAATAAACCCTGAAGAACAAAGGAAGCTTTACTGCGCCGCTTTCATTTAATTTTTCGGCGATTACCGATGTGGGAGAGCCCATAGGTATATCCATTTCGGTGTTACCGCCACGGCCGAATCCAAGACCTAAATAATCGGCGCCCGCATATATAACGGAAACCGCCATACCTACAGACACAATTATGATAGCAAGTACCCAAATAACACCCTTTACTACCTTTGCGCCCGACTTTTTACTTTTACGTTTTTTTGATTTCGCGGTGCTTTGTGTATACTCGCTCACCTCAAAGCCCTGACCGATTACAAACTCATCGTTATTGTTTGGTAAATTGTTGTTTTCCTGCATTTTTATCACCTATATAGTGTATTTCATTGCGCGTGACATATTATCGGCGCTTTGGTCATCACCCGTCAAAGCATTTAATATAAGAAACGCAAATTCAAATGCCGCGCCTGCACCGCAAGCGGTAATTATATTACCGTCGCGCACTGCCTTTTCGCGCATTACGTTTGCGCCCTTAAGCTCACCTTCAAAACCCGTAAAGCATACCGCATTTTTGCCATCAAGCATTCCGTGTCTGCCAAGGATTGCGGGAGCGGCGCATATTGCGGCAATAATGAGTCCGTTTTCTTCTGCAAAGCTTAAAAATGCGTGTACCTTTTCGCTTTTGTCAAGATAATCGGCGCCCGGAAGACCACCCGGTAATATAACGGCATCAAGGTCTTTAGTATCCGCATTGCTTATTTCAATATCGCAATTAACGGATATCCCGTGTGAGCCCGTAACGGTTTTACCCGTAACGCCAACGGTTTTGGTTTCAATACCCGCGCGGCGTAATACATCAACGGGAGTCAATGCCTCAATTTCCTCAAAGCCGTCGGCTAAAAATACATAAACCATAAATTAACACTACCCTAAAACAATCTTTAAAATATCCTGAGCTATATCCTCTACCAAGCGTGGATTTCCGTCCTTTGCACAGGATACGGTTGTCCAACCCGAGTAATCTGCGGTAAATTTTGCTGCCTTACGGCAGTTATTAAGATACTCTACGTTACTTTCGTGAATATCCTTTTTACCCTCGTCGCCCTGATATCTGCCGCTTAAAAGCTTTTGTGAAACCTCAACCGGCATATCAAGAAAAATAACCTTATCGGGTTTTGGAATACCAACCTTGTTATATTCCAATTCGTAAAGCCAATCAAGAAAGTCTGCCCATTCGCTTTCGGGTAACTTGGAGGTCTGATGAATTGCGTTGGAGGTTGTATATCTTCCCGCAATTACGGTACCGCCCGCATTATAGTATTCACCCCATTTGGATTTAAAGGAGGCGTATCTGTCCACCGCGTAGAAAAGCGAAGATGCATAGGCGTTAACATCAGACGGGTCCTTACCGAACTGACCCGCAAGATACATCTTTACAAGCGCGCTTGAATCACTTTCATAGTCGGGAAATGAAACCGTTTGACTTTCTATCCCACGCTCACTCAAAAGCTTGGGCAGCAGCTCAAGCTGGGTTGATTTTCCGCTACCGTCAAGCCCTTCAATTACAATAAGCTTACCCATTGTTCTTCATATCCTCGTAAAACTTTCTTATTTCCTTTATCTTGCCGCAGCTCATCTTACCCTCAGGGCAAGCGCCGTTCAGACACGGCGGTCCCGCTTTTTTGAACATATCGGGCGCAACCTCACTTACAAGCGCCAACATTTTATTGGCAACGTCCTGAATTTCCCACTGTGCGCGATTGCAGCAACGGTGGCGGAAGAAGTTAAGAAGTGAACGGGCATTCATCGTCACAACCATCTTGGTTTCACAAGCATTCGGAAGCACAAAACGCGCATCTTCAATAGCCTTTTTAGAGGCAAGTCGCTCGGCAGTTTTTTCATCCTTACCCTCTGCCATAAAGGTAGCCTTATGTTTCTTGGTAAGTGTCTCAGCCAATTTATCATAAGCTGCCTGTGCGGCACGCATTGATTCCTCGTAAAGAGCAAGACTTTCGCTTTCTGCCGCAATTTCGGGCGGAGTTACGTATTCAAAAGCGCCCTCTTTTACGTAGCGTTGACTTTTAACCGAATATGACGCTATTCTGTGGCGGGTTATTTGCGCTAAGAAGGAACGCGAAACCCCTTCAATTCCGAAGGTGAAGGATGCGTGCTCAATGGGGCTTTCGTGACCAATTTCGGAAAGCATATCCACAAAGGAGGTAACCTTTTCTTCGGTAAGACCGTCACGTAAATCCTTAATAGTAGATGCGCTGTAGCAAAGCTTTGCCGCAGATGCTACGGTTTTTTGCGGATCAGGTGTATAGGCTAACAACGTAACTGTAGGCATAAAATCTATCTCCCATCAAAAAATATATAACAATTCAATTTATTATATCATATATACTACTTATAATCAAATTATTTTTTGTGAGATCCTAATAAATTTACATATAATTGCCTAAAGTAATATTATGTAAAATTTTTTGTAGAAAAGTCTTTTTTTGTAGCACAAAATGTGTTATACTGTTTTTTGTAAAAAATTTAACAGTATTTTCGGAGGGCTCGATATGTCAAATGTAGAATTCAAGCATACCCCCTACGGCGACCTTGCTATTATAAGCATGCGCGGTTGTGAGGACATTTCTTCTCAGGTAGATTACTACCTTAAGCAGTGGAGAAACATTCCCGAAGACGAATCCTTTGTAATCGGCGCAAACTGTCCGCGTTTTGGCACGGGCGAAGCGAAGGCGGTTCTTAACCACACCGCACGCGGTCTTGATGCATTCATTATCTGCGATTGCTTTAACTACAACGTAACCTACAAAATGTACGGTCAGACCGTACCGATGAGTCCCGATGACCATTTCCAAGATCTGAAGCGTGTTATTGCGGCATTCGGCGGTAAGGCACGTAGAATTTCGGTTATTATGCCTATGCTTTATGAGGGTAGACAGCACCGCAGGACAAGCCGTGAGTCTATGGACTGCGCGATGGCACTTCAGGAGCTTGTTTCTATGGGCGTTAAGAACATTATAACCTTTGACGCACACGACCCCCGCGTAAATAATGCTATTCCGCTTGATGGCTTTGATAATGTTCAGGCGGCTTATCAGATGATTAAGGCTTTACTTAAAAATGTTGACGATATTAAGCTTGACCGTGACCACACCATGATAGTTTCCCCCGATGAAGGCGGTATGGGACGTTGCATCTACTATTCTTCTGTTTTAGGTTTAGAGCTTGGTATGTTCTACAAGCGCAGAAATTATTCCGTTATAGTTAACGGCAGAAACCCCATCGAAGCTCACGAATTTTTAGGCAACGATATAACGGGTAAGGACTTAATT
>JAXJYT010000127.1:0-1793 GCA_036306845.1 Acutalibacteraceae bacterium
CAGAAGGTAGCCTCGCCCGGTATGAAGTATAAGCATTATGCTCCAACAACCGATGTGTATCTTGTTGAGGGTGATAGCAAAGACTTTGCGAAATTTGTAAACGGTAAAACAAATGCGGCGGCAGTTTGCTTTAGTGAGGAGCAAGAGGATATTAAGATTAAAAAAATTATTTACGGTGCCGCTTCGGATGAATCTACGTTGGCAAAAAACATATTTGCGGTTTTACGTGATGTGGATTCCTTGGGCGTAGCCTCGGTATACGTACACGCCCCATCAAAGCAGGGTGTTGGTCTTGCGGTTTATAACCGCCTGATTCGTGCGGCGGCATTCAGGGTGATAGAATTATGAGTACAGTAATAGGTCTTACGGGTCCAACTGGTGCGGGTAAAAGCAGTGTTACCGATGTTGCCGTAAATTTAGGCTTTAAGGTAATTGACTGTGATAAGCTTGCCCGTGTTGCCGTTAATAAGGGTAGTAGGGGACTTTCTGCGCTAAGGAATGCGTTTGGTGATGACGTAATCACCCCCGAAGGTATACTCGATAGGGCACGACTTGCACAAATTGCCTTTAGCGAAGAGAAAAAAACCGAGCTGCTTAATAAAACGTTACTGCCCTTTATATGCGAGCTTGTAGACGAGCAGATAGACACAGAGTATGTTTTGCTTGATGCGCCCACACTTTTTGAGAGCGGAATGAACAGTATTTGCAAGCAAACGATAGCTGTTTTGGCACCGATGGAAATCCGTCTTAAAAGGATTATGGAGCGGGATAAAATCACAGTAGAGGCGGCTCAACTTCGAATAAATGCAGGTAAGCCCGATGAATTTTATATAAAAAAAGCCGATAAGGTTTTTTATAATAACGGAGAATTGTCCGATTTTCAGTCAACAATAAATGTATATCTTAAAGAAATCACAGGAGGTAAATAGTATGTCAGATGTAAAGGAATTAAAGGAAAAGCTTTTTATACAAAGGAAGAACGGTCTTTTGCGAGCAGATGATGCCGAAATTTCTGCGGCACACGAATACGCAAAGGGATATATGAAGTTCTTGGATACCGCTAAAACCGAGCGTGAGGCGGCAGCCGCCGCAATCGCACTTGCCGAGGAAAAGGGCTTTACCGCCTTTGACCGTAGCAAGAAGTACAAGAGCGGTGACAGGGTTTATTTCAATAACCGCGGTAAGACCGTTGCGTTTGCGGTAATCGGTGAAGAAACGCTTGAAAACGGCGTTAATATTACCGCCGCTCATATCGATTCACCCCGCCTTGATTTAAAGCCCAATCCGCTCTATGAGGAAATTGAGCTTGCGCTCTTTAAAACACATTATTACGGCGGAATCAGAAAGTATCAGTGGACCGCAGTTCCGCTTGCCCTTCACGGCGTTTTTGCCAAGAAGGACGGTAGCGTTATTAACGTAAATATCGGCGAGGATGAGGGCGACCCTTGCTTCGTTGTAAACGACCTTTTACCTCACCTTGCGGCAGAGCAGAGTAAGCGTACATTAGCCGACGGTATTCGCGGTGAGGAGCTTAACGTGCTTATCGGTAGCCACCCCTTCCGTGATGATGAGGGCAGTGAGCTTGTAAAGCTTAATATTCTTTCGATTCTTAACGAAAAGTACGGTATTACCGAGGAGGATTTCCTTTCTGCCGAGCTTGAAATGGTTCCCGCGCACAAGGCAAGTGACGTTGGCTTTGACCGCTCTATGATTGGCGCGTATGGTCAGGATGACAGGGTTTGTGCATATCCTGCGCTTACCGCCGTTTTAGAGGTTGAAAAGCCACGAAAGAC
>JAXJYT010000128.1:0-3221 GCA_036306845.1 Acutalibacteraceae bacterium
AGTAAAAATTTGTCGCAAAATCAAAGATTTTGTGGCGAAACAGAATTGTTTCGCCTAACCTATTCCATTATTATTGTGCTACCTTTTTATCTTCAGCAACAAGCTTTAAATTCTTAACAAACTTATTGTACGCAGAAGATGTAACCGTACCAAGCGCCTTTCCGTCAACATGGTACTGATAAGCAGTATCGCTTATCTTATAAAATTCAAGCGTTCTTACGCTCTTGTCGGTAAGTGTAAGTTTAACGGTAGTTGAAACCTCACCAACCTCAACCGTTTTAAAACTATTTGCCGTAAAGCCCACAAATATCTGATAGAAATCACGGAAATTCTCATCATCAAGCTTTTTATCACCGTGCATTATAACGTACGGCTCCTCTGCGCCCTCGGCATCATCATAGGTGATGTCGAAGCTATAATCGGTGTCATCAACAGTAACGGTCATATTCTTTACATCGTTTATCATCTGCATAATAACCCACGTTGAATAGAAGCTCTCACTTGTTGCACCCGCAAAGGCAATATTGCTTCTTGCAACCTTACGAATCATAATCGAGCTATCGTTGATAACCGCACAGTATTCATCATCTACGTAAGCAATTTTGAAGGTTTTGGTTTCACCGCCTACGGTAAGGGATACAATTAAATCGGGGTTATCAAGACCTACCGCCGCCAATGACTTATCATCAATATCATAAGAGTAAGCGCCCGCAACTGCAAGGTTATCGGTAAAGAGCTTGAATGCCGCCGAAACGTTTTCGTCGTTGGCAAAACGGCGCATTGGCTCTACAACCTCGAAGCTTACCAGCGACTGCAATTTCTCATCAGTATCTGATGGCCCGATTTTAACGGTATCGCCAAAGTTCTTGCCGCTAACAGTAAGCTCATCAAACGAAGCAAGCTTACCATCATCCGACATATATCCCGTAGTATTGGTAAACGTAGCAGCCGCAAAGGATGACGTATTGGCAAGGTCAAGCGCTTCAAACTCAAAGCTACTGAAAGCGCCGTCATCAACAAGGTAAATCTTATCACTTGTGGACGTCTTAAGATAGGTTCCCGTACCGTCCGGTGAAGCGGAGCCGACAAGAATTGAATACCCTTCAATCTCATCCGACTGCACGTCAACCTTAATTACAGGCATATCAAGACCGCATTCGGCGGCAGTTTTTGTTTCAATTTCACGCATTGCGGTAACGGTTGCCGCGCTTGAAATTATGCTGTTTATTTCCGACGAACTGGTTTTATCCATCTCTACCCCGTCAAGCAACCACGAAACCGCATTTTCACTTTTGTCAGAGGATGTATCACTGCTCTCACCCTCTGTGCTTTCGGAGGTTACCGAATAAAACTTGAATTCACCCTTTGAATTCTTAACGGTAACGGTAGAAAGCTTATCACTGTCAACGTCAACTACCTTGATATCCTCAAAAACTGAGCTTTGAGCTTCATCATCCTCAAGCTCGGGAATAAGCTTTATAACAGCTATAGTGCCGCCAACCAACACGGCAACCGCCAAAAATGCCGCAATTATGGATATAATACGGCGTTTTCCGTTTTGCTTCGGCTTATCGTTATGCGCCTCGGGGTCGGCAAAGATTGATGTGAACTGGTCAAGCTCATCATGGTATTCTTCCTTTACCTCTTTCGTCTCCTCTGCTACCTCGGGCTCTGTTATTTTTTCATTTTCTTGAAATTCACTCATCAGGCATTCTTTCTCCTAATAAATACGATTACACCAAGTACGGCAACTGCTATCGGCAACAATATCATAAATATAATACGGATTGCCGCCGAGCCCTGCTCGGTCACCTTATCGGCATAGCTTTCGTTTTTAATTACCTTTGAAACGAAGCTGATTCCGCTATCCTCAACGCCTGCGGCGCGGTCGGTTGCGGCAAGTGTTACGTTTTTGTTTGAAAGCGCATTGTATTCGGCGTATTCGGACTGAATATACTCTATACTGCCAAACGCCATAATGTAACTGCTTATAGGCTTGTTGTCATTTTCGTTATCATAGGTGAATTTTTGTGCTTGAGCAACGCCGCTGTACTTATCAAGGTCGCTTTCGTCGTAATCCTTCCACTCGGCAGTTGCATTAGAGGGTGCAACCGCTACGCTTTCGAGTGTTTCCATAAGTGACATTGTATATATACCGCTATCGGCAGGCTCTACAAGCTTTATCGGAACGTTATAGCCTGTAATACAGTATTCAATTCCCTCACCGAATTCACCCTTGGATGCCTCTGTATCCTCATTCTCAACAGGATAAATACCCATTGTTGTAGGCTCACCCGCAACGTGATTCTTTTCGTTGGTTTCAAAGAGAAGACCGTCACCAACGCTTATACCCCACTGACCGAGAAAATCGTAAAGATTAGGAAGCGCGGGACTTGATGCATCGGCAAAGAATACGATACCTTTACCGAGCTTACCGTCATTCTCAAGGAAATTAGAAAGAACGTCGATTTCGCTACCGATAAAATCAGTGGTAGGCGCCATAATAACTACAATATCAATATCATCGGCTATCTTTGTAACTATAGCATCGGAAATTACAGACACCTCATAGTTATTGATTTCAAGCAATTCCTTATATCCCTTGGTATAGTCATTCGTTGAATGGCCTTTAATGATTGCCGCCTTTTTGGTTTCACCGCTTACCGCATAAGAAATAGCGCTTGTAACGGCGGTTTCAACCTTGTTACCGCTAACGGTATATGCGCCGTAGCCCATTGCCGCATATCCGCTATCATCAGAAAGTGTATAGATATCATCGAAGCCTACAACCTTTACGCGCTCATTACCGTTCTTGGTGCAGCTTACGATTATATCACCGTAGGTAATATTGTAGCCCGAATAATTCTGACTGATTGCATTAAATTCAGTAGTCTGGGGGTCAACAAACTTAACGGTAATATTCTTATTATACTCGTTATACTTTTTAACAAGATTTAGCGTCTGCTCAAAGTATTCGGTATCACCCTGAGCGTTGTGCATATTCTGCGCATAGTAACTGATGTAAGAGGTGTAATCATCCTCATTCGCGCAAACGGTAATAGTAATCTCATCCTCAAGTGCGGAAATATAGTCAACATTTTCTGCGCTCATAGAATTAAGCTTCTGGCTCGACATATCAAACTCCATATGGAATCTTGCAGAAAGCGCCGATACAAGCCAGTTAAAGAGCACTATTGCGGCAAGAACGAGAGATACTATAC
>JAXJYT010000129.1:0-1961 GCA_036306845.1 Acutalibacteraceae bacterium
CCCCAAAACAGCGCATCAATTTCCGACTGTTCTAAAAGACCATCCTCTACCAAAATATCAAGGTCGATATAATAAGGGTTACCCGCATGGGTGGAGGGACTTTGATAGGGCGAATCGCCATAGCTTGTGGGACCCACAGGCAAAATTTGCCACCAAGACTGATTAGATGCCTGTAAAAAGTTTATAAAATCGCGCGATGCCTTACCCAATGTACCAATACCATAAGGTGATGGTAGGGTGAAAATCGGCATTAAAATGCCACTGCTTCTTTTGATTTCGTTATCCTTTAACAGCACCTGCGGCAACCCCCTTTATGATGTGCTTTTGACAAAGCAGATAGAATATAACAACGGGGATAATGCTTAAAAGAATCAATGCCATTGTTGCACCCAAATCTACCGTGCCATAGCTGCCTTTTAGATATTGAATATGTATCGGAATAGTTTTATATTCATTGATATCAAGTGATAAATAAGGCAAGAGGTAGTCGTTCCAAACCCACATTATTTCCAAAATACCTACCGATATTAAGGTGGGCTTCATCATAGGAAGCACAACTGCAAAAAAGGTATAAGGCGGGTTGCAGCCGTCTATCGCGGCGGCTTCTTCAATTTCCAAGGGAATAGACTTTACAAAGCCCGAGAACATAAACACTGCAAGACCTGCGCCGAAGCCGAGGTAAATAACAGGAATGGTCCAAGGTGTATTAAGGCCTAATCTGTCCGCGGTTTTAGAAAGAGGATACATTACCATTTGAAAAGGAACCACCATTGAAAAAACGCAAAGGAAGTAAATAGTGCGACAAACTATGGTATCACGTCTTGTAATATACCAAGCCGCCATTGCTGTAAATAAAAGAATCAAGAAGGTGGAAAGCACAGTTATAACCACACTGTATAAAACGCTTTTTGCAAATGGATAGTTACCAAAGGTCATACCCTTAATAAAATTTGCAAAACCAACAAAGGATTCAGCATTAGGCAAAGCAAAGGTATCGGTTTTAACAAATGTGTTAGCTTTAAATGAGTTAATTACAACTGCAACAACGGGCAAAATATAAATAATACTGATAACAGACATTATCGCCGTTAAAATATTTTTGCCAAGTGAATTATTAACGCCCAATTTCTTATTAGCCATTATTGCTGCACCTCCCTCTTTCTTGTGAAGGACAGCTGCAATAAACCAAGAGCCGCAACAAGTATAAAGAATATAACAGCTTTAGCTTGTGCATAGCCGGGAGCCGAAGCACCTTGACCGTAGAAGGTAGAATAAATGTTAAGAGCCAGCATTTCAGTAGTTTTAATAGCAGAGCCATCGGGTTGAATAATGAACGGCTGACCGCCGGTTAAAGCGAGGTTTTGGTCGAATAGCTTAAATCCGTTTGTCAACGACAGGAAGGTACAAATTGTAATGCTTGGCATAACATTGGGAATAATTACACGGAAAAGGGTTTGTGCACCGCTGGCACCATCAATTTTTGCCGCTTCAAGCATATCACCCGGTACCGACTGCAAGCCCGCAATATAAATTATCATCATATAACCTATTTGCTGCCAGCAAAGCAATATTATCAGTCCCCAAAAGCCCCAAGTTGATTCTTGAAGGATAGATGTGTTAAATTGGGACAAAATACCGTCAAATATCATAGACCAAATATAGCCCAAAACAATGCCGCCGATAAGGTTTGGCATAAAGAATACTGTTCTAAAAATATTAGAGCCCTTGATTTCAAGAGTAAGCACATAAGCCACCATAAAAGCAAGAACATTTATAATTGCTAAGCTAACAACAGCAAATACTGCGGTATAGCCAAACGAGCGCATAAAGTTTGTATCCTGAAATACGCTTATATAATTTTTGAGTCCTACCCATTTCGCATCGGAAATAAGACGGAAATCACAAAATGAAAGATATATACCCTGTAAAAACGGCCACACAAAGCCAATAGCAAAAGCTGA
>JAXJYT010000130.1:0-1980 GCA_036306845.1 Acutalibacteraceae bacterium
ATCACCGCAGAGGAAGCTATTCACCCCATAAACGATACCCTTGATGCGCTTACTGCAGGCCAGTTGCCCCCCAACCCGTCTGAACTTTTAGGTAGCAGTCGGTTTAAGGAGTTTTTGGCAGACATCAGCAGTAAATACGGCTACATTATTATAGATACGCCGCCCGTAAACATCGTTTCCGATACTCTGCTTATTGCGCCGCAAACGGCGGGTATGGTACTTGTTGTGCGCGATGAATTCACCTATAACGATGCAATCAAGCGCGCCCTTTCCGCGATTGAGTTTGCCAACATTAATATATTAGGCGCGATACTCAACGGTGCTCATCCAAAAGAGGGTCGCAGATATCAGTATCGCAAATACGGATATAAGAAATACCGCGGTTATAACTATACCCACGGCTATTCAGGCTACGGCGGTTACGGCGGCTATGGCTACGGACCCAAAAAGTCTGCGGAGACGGAATCCAAATAATCTATCACAAACACAATCGGGAGCCACTTGCGGTCTCCCGATTTTTTAAAATATTACGTTTTGAGGTGAGCTTTTAGTGTTTGATATGCATTCCCACATTCTGCCCGACGTTGATGACGGCGCACGGGATATCGAAACCTCAATAAAGTTGCTCGAAATGATGAAGGCGCAGGGCATAACCGATGTTATTGCCACTCCGCACTTTGATGCGCGACACGATGACATCGCTTATTTCAAGCAAAAGACCGCCGATGCACTTCGCGATTTGCAGCTTTACACAAAAGATATGGACCTGCCGAATATTTATATGGGCAGTGAGGTATATTACTTTAAAGGAATGGGTAAAACACAAGGACTTTACGAGCTGACCCTTGCAAACAGCAGATATATCCTTGTCGAGTTGCCGACCTCGTCATCTATAGATAGCGGTGTAATTAACGATATTATTGATATTTACGATAATCTGGGACTTGTACCCATCATTGCGCATATTGAACGTTATTTTGACCGTTCCCATTTTCGTGAGCTTTCGCGTCTTGTGATTAACGGCTCAGCGCTATCACAGATAAACGCGCAGGCAATTCTATCGCGTGAGCAGGGCAAAATTTGCAAAAAGCTTATAAAGCACGGTCTTGTGACCTTTGTTGCCACCGACACACACTCGCCCGAACGCCGACCGCCCTTATTAGAGCCCGCTTTGGCGCTTGTTGCCGACACCTTTGGTGAACGCTATCGCGAAACCTTTATAAAAAATTCAGAACGATTACGCGAAGAAATGGTGGGCGCCAATGGTTAGCAAAACACTTAATATAAACCATAAGAACGGTGTTACCTATATTACTTTTCCGAAGTTGGAACAAACGGGCGCTGTACGGCATCTGTTCTCTACCCGAATAGGCGGTGTAAGCACGGGCCAGTTTTCAAGTATGAGCACGCGCTTTACGGGGGATGACTACGATACCGTATGCGAAAATTACAGAATTTTGTGTTCTACCGTAGGTATTGATACAAAAAACCTTGTGCTTAGCCATCAGACGCACACAAGCAACGTTAAGGTTGTGGATAGAAGTCACTGCGGCGCGGGGTACAATAAACCGCCTTTTTCGGATATTGACGGCCTTATCACCGCCGAGCGCGGCGTGGCACTTGTTACACAGTACGCCGATTGTACACCGCTTTTATTCTGCGACCCTGTTAAAAAAGTATGCGCTACCTCACATGCGGGGTGGCGCGGTACCGCCGCTAAAATCGGCGCGGTAACGGTCGAAAAAATGGTGAGTGAATTTGGTTGCCGCAGGGAAGATATTATCGCGGCAATCGGTCCTGCTATATGCAAGGACTGTTACGAGGTTGACACACCCGTATACGATGCATTTATTAAAAACAGCGTTCCGCTTCGGGATGTTTTCTTCCCACTTGGAGATGGGATACATTTTAATCTTGACCTTAAGCGCGCAAATCTTAACATACTGCTTGAAAGCGGTATAAAACAAGAAAATATAGATG
>JAXJYT010000131.1:0-16295 GCA_036306845.1 Acutalibacteraceae bacterium
AAACAGGGTATGTGGGGTATCTTTGAGGTATTTGCCGATACAATGATCGTTTGCACAATGACTGCACTTGTTGTACTTACCTCAGGTGGTCTTGAAGGCGGCGTATTCAATGTTGTTACAGGTGAAATCAAGGAAGGCCTTTCGGATGCTACACTTGTAGGCGGTGCATTTAACGAAGTATTCGGTTGGGGCAATATCGGTCAGCGCTTTGTTGCTATTGCGATGTTCCTGTTCGCATTCACCACCGTTCTTGGTTGGTCCCACTACGGTTCAAAGGCTTGGGAATACCTCTTTGGCGCAAAGACCACCGTTATCTTCCGAATCATCCACGTTTGCACCATTATCTTTGGCGCAGTGCTTACATCTTCGCTTGCTTGGGATATTTCGGATACCTTCAACGGTCTTATGATGATTCCTAACCTTATTGGTGTTGTAGTCCTTGTTCCGCTCGTAATGAAGATTACAAAGAACTACGTTGACCGCAAGGTTAAGGGTATGGACGTTGAGCCTATCGTTTCTTACGACCCCGAAATTCAGGCGGCTGATGCCGAAGCTATTAAGGCGGGTATCGAGGAATAATATATTGTTTTTTAAGCGGGTGGTTCATACGAATCATCCGCTTTGTTCATATTTTATTAATAATTTGGGATTATACTTAATTTAATATTTTTATACTAAGGTGATATCTATGCGCACAAAACAGTTTAAATCAGAATCTAAAAAGCTTATGGATATGATGATAAATTCAATATATACCCATAAGGAAATCTTTTTACGCGAAATTATTTCAAACGCTTCGGATGCGATTGACAAGCTATACTTTCGTTCGCTCACCGATAACAGCGTTGGTATTTCCCCCGACCAGTTTGAAATTAAAATTGTAATAGACAAAGAAAACCGTACGCTTTCAGTTATTGATAACGGTTGCGGTATGAATGAAAACGAGCTTGACTTAAATCTTGGCACCATCGCTAAAAGCGGCTCGTTTGATTTTAAGGCGCAAAACGAAAAGACCGAAAACGTAGATATTATCGGTCAGTTCGGTGTGGGCTTCTATTCGGCTTTTATGGTTAGCGAAAAGGTTACGGTGGAGACCCGCTCTATCGACTGTGAGCAGGGCTATATATGGCAGTCAAGCGGTGCTGAAGGCTATACTATCGCACCCTGCGATAAACAAAGCGTTGGTACTACCGTTACTATGTACATTAAACCCGATACTGATGATGAAAAGTACAGTGAATATTTAGACCAATACAGAATACAGGAATTAATAAGAAAATATTCCGATTATATACGCCACCCCATTCGTATGGCATTTACCACCAAGCAACCTGTAGAGAATAAGGAAAACGAATATGCCGATGTTACGGAGGAACGCACACTTAACAGTATGGTGCCTCTTTGGAAGAAATCCAAGAGTGAAATCACGGATGACGATTATAATAATTTCTATAAGGAAAAATTCTACGATTACATTGATCCCATAAAGGTAATCCATACAAGCACAGAAGGACAAGCAACCTATAACGCGCTTATGTTTATTCCCAAGCATGCGCCGTTTGATTATTATACCAAGGAATACGAAAAGGGCTTGGCTTTATATTCTAAAGGTGTACTTATTATGGATAAGTGTGCAGAGCTTTTACCCGATTACTTCAGCTTTGTTAAAGGCCTTGTTGACAGTGAGGATTTAACGCTTAACATTTCACGTGAGATGCTTCAGCACGATAACCAGTTAAAGCTAATTGCCAAAACGCTTGAAAAGAAGATTAAGAGTGAGCTTGAAAAGCTTCTTAAAAATGAACGCGAAGCATACGAGGAATTTTACGGCGCCTTTGGCATACAGCTTAAATTCGGCGTATATAACGATTACGGTATGCACAAGGATACACTTAAAGACCTTTTGATGTTCACCTCATCCTACGAAAACAAGCTTACAACCCTTAAGGAATACGTAACCCGCGCGGGAGATACTCAGGATACCATTTACTATGCTTGCGGCGAGACCGTTGGTAAGATTGAAATGCTTCCTCAGTGTGATGCCGTAAAGGCAAAGGGCTTTGAGGTGCTTTACCTTACCGAAAACGTTGATGAATTTGCCCTTAAGATAATGAACGAGTATGAAGGCAAGAAATTTATGAACGTTTGCGACCAGAGTCTTGACCTTGACAGTGAGGATGAAAAGAAGGCGCTTGAAGAAGAAAATAAGCAATTCGAAGAGTTGTTTAGCTATATGAAAGAAGCTCTTGGCGATAAGGTTAATGCGGTACGCTTTACAAACAAACTGAGCAATCATCCCGTTTGCCTTACAAGTGAGGGCGGCATATCGCTTGAAATGGAAAAGACACTCAATTCTATGCCCGGTAACGAGCAAAAGGTAAAGGCTCAAATCGTGCTTGAAATAAATTCGGCGCACGAAATTTCCAAAAAACTTAAAGCATTGTTTGAAAGCGATAAGGATACCCTTTCAAAATATACTAAGCTGCTTTACAATTCCGCTTGTCTAATAGGCGGCAAGGCGGTAGATGACCCGCTTGAGCACAGTAATCTTTTATGTGAATTAATGACAAAGTAAAAATCAAGACGGATACACCATAGAGTGTATCCGTCTTTTTTATTCATCCTTAACTATAAACGAAAAATCAATATATCCGTTATCTGAAAACATCTTAATA
This sequence comes from Acutalibacteraceae bacterium, assembly GCA_036306845.1. Taxonomy (GTDB): domain Bacteria; phylum Bacillota; class Clostridia; order Oscillospirales; family Acutalibacteraceae; genus UBA737. The sequence goes on from JAXJYT010000131.1 coordinate 2,676, forward strand.
TTTGTAAGTGTTTTTCTATGCGCTACGCTTGTGCTCTCAAATGCAATAGGAATTAAACTGTTATCAGATGTTAGCACTGTCTGAAGTCCTGCCGCATCATACGTGAGTTGTCCCAACGACCTTGTATAATCACTAAGGCTTGCCACCTTTGCCATAACAGGAAAAATTGCAAAAGGTAAAGTTTTATCATAAAGCTCATTTTGAAGCGCAGCGATTGAATTTGATTCTTCAACATTTATATATGTGCCAAGCTTTTGTTGCCAATGTCCAACAACTGCAGTTACCATCGGCTTTATACCGTCAGCATTATAATAGTAAAGCTTCGTTTGGGGGAATTTCTTATCCTCCATACCCGAAATTTCACCTGACATTATCGAAAAAGCTCCCTGAACGTCATAGGCGCAAAGACCGACACCGTCGGTTTGTTCGCCTACACCCAAAATTTCGGGATATAACGAACGTGCTACCGTAAATCCCTTTTGTAACGAAGCCTTATACACGTCACCCGAAAATGACATAGCAAAGGCACGTCTTACTGCGGGTGAAAAATCACGGCTTATGCTTAACATCCAACACTTATTCTGTACCGAACAGAGTGTTAGCTCATCAGTGACCCCCTCAAGCTCTGTAGGCGGTATAAACGCCATATCGCTATTCTTTTCGCTAAGGCGCAAAAGCTGCGCTTCATCATCTACACAAGAAAAGAACACTGCCGCGTTATTGGCTTCAAATTCGCCGTTATATCTTTCATTTTTATAAAGGCGGATACCGAAATCATCGGGATTCCACTTTGTAATCGAATATGAACCGTTTGAAATCACAAACTCACTCTTAAGACCGTATTTTCCGATACATTTATCAAAAAAATCCTTATTACACGGCATAGCAACCGACATTGTAAGGGTTTTAAGAAATTCTGCATCCTCACGGCAGAGGGTGATTTTAACCGTTTTTTTATCGGGTGCCTCAACGCCGAGTGTAGCGGGGTCGGCGCCGTTTGCTATAGCCTCCGCCCCCTCTATACAGTATAGCAAGTGGGCAAATGGTGCTGCAGTCTTGGGGTCTACCGCACGGCGAAGTCCGTATACAAAATCCTTGGCTGTTAACGCCTTTCCGTTACTCCAGGTAAGCTTGTCCCTTAATTTGAAGGTATATGTAAGTCCCTGCTTTTCGTAAGCTTCACAAGCGCCGTTTACTATTTTTCCGTTTTCGTCCTCGCGCAAAAGTCCCTCATAAATATTCCTTACAATAAGCAGTTCGGAATCCGAATATGCCGTTTGGGCATCGAGGGAAACAGGCGGCTCTAAAAGCTCAAAATAAATATAGGCATCACGGTAACTTTTACCGCAGCCTGCGAGCGTAAAAACGAAAGTCAATATTAAAATTACAGATATTGCTTTTCGCATAAGGTTCATAAAAAATCTCCTACGGATAATATATTACTTTTATTATACTCCGCAAGAGATTTATTTGCAATATTTTATTGTGGCGCTCTGAAGGGAATTCCAAAATAATCGGCAAGGGATATTACAACGTTTTCGGCAATGGCGTTGATGTTATCGCGAATCCAAGTAGCATCGGCATAATTATCGTGATATGCAAACTCGATTAATACGGCAGGCGCTTTGGTGCGACGCACCTCACCAATCGACGTAGTCGGCACCGCCCTTACCATATCAGGCAGCGGATAGATGAGCTTTAGGTTATTTGCAATAATTTCGGCGGCGCGTCTACCCCACACGCTTGTGGGATAGTAGTATACCTCACTACCCCTACGCGTCGGACTTCCGGGCGCTACCGCGTTCGAATGAAGCGCTAAATGCAGGTCGTAACTTCCCATATTAGACTGCGCTATAGAGGATGCTGCAGTCATTTGCGGTGTATTACGGGTAAACTCAATGCCGGTTGCATATAAATAAGGCTCCATAGCATCGGCTATTAAATTCATATAATATTCTTCATTTCCGCCTATAATATATGGATTAAATTCCTGAGTAGACGGACTAAGATATATACTTGGCATAAAAAAACCTCCCCTACATTTTATGCAAGGAAGGATTTTTGTTTATTTTATATTTTCTTGTACCGATTTTTTAACAACCGATAAAAACCAACAGTAAAGCGCCTCGCCAAGCTCCTGAAAAATTGGATCGCCGTCGTGAGCGCAAAGCATTGCAAAGGTCTGTCCCATACGCCGCTCAATATCCGAGCCACGTCTGAAGGCTAAATAATAGAATGAGAAAGCGCCCGTATCAGATGAGGTAGCATAAAGCTCACCGTCACTCTTTTTTACCGTATCAAGAAAGCTTTTCTGTGCAAAACCGCAAAGTGTTTCATCGGTAATATACTGCTCAAAGCCAACCGTTGCCGTAAAGGACAAAAGCAAACGGCGTTGAAGCAATAAATCGTAATCTACAAAGCTTTGGTCAAGACTGTTTTTTGCGTCATCGATAAATTTTTGCGCAACAAGCTTACCAACAAGCTTTGAGGCGGCAACCTTACCGTTGTTACCGTTTACGCCTGCGGCTTCTTTAAGCTTATTTTTGCGAACGTCCACAGACGGCTTGTCGCCCGCAATCTTTATATCGCTATCAAAAAACGCCACTTTTTTCACCCTTTTTGTGCCTTGTATTCCTTTAAAGCATTTGCAAGTTGAGCGGGGCATGATGTATTTTTAAAGCCGCACTTGATGTTTTCAAGGCGCTCAATAATATCATCAATCTTCATACCGCGCACCAATTCGCCTATGCCCTTAAGATTTCCGTTGCAACCGCCGGTATACACGGCAGATACAAGTACGTCATCTTCAACTTCAATGTCTATACTTCTTGAGCATACACCATTTGTTTTATATGTGAATTTCATTAAATTTATGCTCCTTTATGTACCGTACGAAAAAATTCGTGTTTTCGGTACAATTATCTTTCCTTAAATTTGTTGCTTCTTACGGGATGGCGAAGCTTACGAAGTGCCTTTGCCTCAATCTGACGGATACGCTCACGCGTTACGTTGAATTCGGTGCCAACCTCTTCAAGTGTGTGGCATCTGCCGTCCTTAAGGCCAAAGCGCAGGCGGATGACCGCCTCCTCACGTGGAGTCAGAGTGTGTAGCACACTGTCAATATCCTCGTTAGTGATGGTCTTAAGCGCCGCATCATCGGGTGCTAACGCCTCTTCATCATGGATGAAGTCCATAAGACGCGAATCCTCCTCGGGACCGATAGGAGTTTCCATCGAAACTGGCTCCTGAGCTACGCGCATAATTTCTCTTACACGCTCAACGGGAAGCTCCATCTTTTCGGCAATAAGCTCTTCACTCGGCTCGTAACCGTTTTCGTGTAAAAGCTGACTTTGAATCTTCTTTAAATGATTAATGGTTTCAACCATATGAACGGGAATACGAATGGTACGCGCCTGGTCGGCAATAGCGCGGGTAATTGCCTGACGAATCCACCAGGTAGCATAGGTAGAAAACTTAAATCCCTTGGTGTGATCAAACTTGTCAACCGCCTTTATAAGACCAACGTTACCCTCTTGAATAAGGTCAAGGAAATACATACCTCTGCCAACGTATTTCTTTGCGATACTTACAACAAGGCGAAGGTTTGCTTCGGTAAGGCGTTGCTTTGAGTACTCGTCACCGTCGGCAATCTTTACCGCAAGGGCAATTTCCTCTTCCGATGAAAGTAGCGGAACACGACCAATTTCACGGAGATATACCTTAACGGGATCATCAAGTGAAATATTGTCTATCGAAAGGTCATCATCAAGGTTATCGACGTCAACCTCTTCAAGCTTAAGGTCATCCTCGGAAGGCTCTTCATCAAAATCAAGGTCAAGCACGGTGGGCTCTAAATCAAGCTCGCTAAGGTCATCGGGCGCATTCTCGATATCATCGAGTGAATCCTTGGGTGACTCCTCCTCTATAGTGAGGTTATCCTTTTCCTCTATTTCCTCGATAAGCTTTACATCCTTTTTTGAATTTGCCATTTTTATTTCCCCTTTTGTTTTGTTTCTATAATCTTTTTAAGATTTTCCGCCCAATCATCAACCGACATATCCTTAACATCAGATGCAGCTTTGTGAATATTCTCATCTAATATTACCCTGATACTGTCATTTAATACAATCAGTGCGTTTTTATCCCCTTTTTCGCTATTGGAAAGCATTGTCAGGTATCCCATTTCAGCAGGTGAAAGCATTTCGCCAAAATACGAAATGTCCAATTCGCGTCCTTCATTTATGCAGTCTATAATACCCGTATATATTCTGCGGTTAAGTGACGTGAGCATACTTTCGGGAGGCAACTGCTTAAATGCGCTCTCGCAAAAATCGTTATGTTGCATAAGCACTGCGATAACCGTTTCCTCTGCCGCAACACCCGCAGGATAAAATCTGCGTTCAGGATTTACGTCCGACTTATCAAAGCGCGGTCTTATTATACTTTCGATTTCTTTTTTTTCCTGCCGTTTGGTGTTAGCGCGCCGCAGCTCGTCCACTCTGGTAGCAATCGTGCCGCGCGATACGCCGTACTTTTCTGACAGTCTGCCGATGTGAACGTCACGCGCTACCGCATCATTTGATTCAGCAACAACGGCAATGGCTTTATTAAGATATTCTATCTTGCCGTTATCGTTTTCGGTATCAATATCCTTTGCCGCAATAAGCAGCTTATAATCCATAATATTGACCGCCGAATCGATAAGTGCACCAAATCGGGCGGCACCGTTTTTGCGAATGTATTCATCGGGATCCTTGCCGTCGGGCACCACCGCAACCTTAACGATAAGACCCGTATCCTTAAGTATCTCACCCGCTCTTTGCACCGCCTTCTGTCCCGCGGCATCGGCATCAAGGGTGAGCACTAACTCTTTAGTATAGCGTGATAACAGCTTTGCCTGATTTTCGGTAAATGACGTACCCAAGGCACCAACCGTATTCGTAAAGCCTGCCTGATGAAGTGATATAACGTCAAGGTTGCCCTCAACCAAAATCATACGCTCATCACTGTTATTCTTTGCAAAATTTATGCCAAAAAGATTTTCGCTTTTCTTGTAAACCAGTGTGTCGGATGTGTTTATATACTTTCTGCCGTTTTCCTCACCCGGCATTGCGCGACCGCTAAAGGCTACCACCCTGCCGCGAACGTTTATAACGGGGCACATTATTCTTTTTCGGAAAAAGTCATAATAGGTGCCGCGTTGACTTTTACCCACGACCTTAGCCTGAAGCATATCGTTATCGGAAAAACCCAAGCCCTTTAGGTGCTTATATAGGTTGTCCCACCCATCAGGTGCGGCGCCCAAGCCAAAATGCTTTATTGTGGCAATCGACAAACCGCGGGAATTCACAAAATAATCAAGCGCCCACTTGCCCGCAGGTGACATAAGATAGTTATGGAAAAACTTTGCGGTTTCGCGGTTTATTTCATAAATGGTGTTTTTAAGCTGCGACATAGAATCATCGTAGCCGTCCTGCGGTAAGGTAACACCCGAACGCTCAGCAAGTTGTTTTACGGCATCGATATAATCAAGATTTTCGATATGGCGCACGAAGCTGAATATATCACCGCCGACACCACAACCGAAGCAATAGAACGAGCCGTTTTCGGGGTAAACAGTAAACGATGGTGTTTTTTCGTTGTGGAACGGGCAAAGGCCCACAAGGTTTTTACCCCGCCTTTTTAAATTTACATAGGGAGAGATTACCGATTCAATGTCATTTCGGTACTTAATTTCGTTTATTACCTCCTCGGGTATTGCCATAAAAAACACCTCACCTTCATTCTAAAATTAATTTATCTGTTATCCCAAGACTTCGGTATATATATATCGGAATAAGTGTTAACTGCGAATTGGTCGGTCATACCCGCTATATAATCGGTAGCGGCGCGCTCAACGCCCTCGCGCTCACGGATAAGCGCATATTCACCGATCAATTTATCGGGGTTTTTAAGAAGATATTCAAATATACCCTCAACAATACCCAAGACCTTAGTTTCTTCAAACTTAGCAACAGGATTATAGTAAACCGCCTCAAACAAAAAGTCGTGCAGATTATCATAATACAGCTTGGTTTCATCATCCATACGGATATCGGTGCCCTTACTGTTATAAACTACCGATTTTACAAGGTTATCGATTCGTTGGCTTTTGGTCTCACCCAAACACTTAACAATGCTTTTTGGTATATCGCTTTCCTTTATCACGCCGGCTCTCACGGCATCATCAATATCGTGATTAATATAGGCTATATGGTCGGAGAAACGAACGATTTTTCCTTCGGGTGTGGAAGGCCATTCGCCTTTCGTATGATGCAGAAAGCCGTCAAGCACCTCATAAGTAAGGTTTAGCCCTTCACCCGCGCGTTCAAGCTTTTCACATACGCGAACACTTTGCTCATAATGTGTAAATCCACCCGCGCAAATTTCATTAAGTGCGCGCTCACCCGCGTGTCCAAATGGAGTATGTCCCAAATCGTGACCTAATGCAATCGCTTCCGCCAAATCCTCATTAAGTCGCAAAGCGCGCGCAATGGTACGCGCTATCTGCGAAACCTCAAGCGTGTGAGTAAGTCGGGTTCTGTAATGGTCTGATTCGGGAGACAGAAAAACCTGTGTTTTATGCTTTAAACGTCTGAACGCTTTACAGTGTATTATTCTGTCGCGGTCACGTTGAAAACATGTGCGAAGCTCACAAGGCACCTCATACGTGCGTCTGCCCGAAGATTCGGCACTTTTGGTTGCATATTCCGATAAGACTTGTATCTCCTGATTTTCACACATTTCCCTTACGGTTGCCATTATATCACCACCTACTATATTAATTCGCAAAAATATTGCAAATTCCTCTATTTTTTTATAATTTTATAGGAAAAAATAATTCTTTTTGCACTTTTGCCTTTATTTTGCCGAAAAAGGTCTCGGTAAGCTTATGTATAAAGTCATCGTGGGCAGATTCCTTTATAATAAAATCAATTTTAACCTTTTCGGTAAAATCGGTATCCTGCGGTATTCCACCGCATCGACTTATAAGCTTTGATAACGGCTCGTAATCACTGTAATCGCAACAAACCTCCAACTCTAAACAAGGACACATTTGTACCCGTTGCGCCAAGTTGAGCGCATCACGGGCCGAGGTTGAATAAGCGCGTACAAGACCGCCCGTACCAAGCAAGGTTCCGCCAAAATAGCGGGTTACAGTTATTAGCACATCGGTAACACCACTGCCCTGTATAACGTCAAGAATGGGCTTTGCGGCGGTACCGTGAGGCTCACCGTCATCCGAAAAGCGAACGGTGCCGTTTTGCAGAACGTAGGCATAAACGTTATGCCGCGCATCCCAATATTTACTTTTGATGCCAAGTATAAGTTCTGCCGCCTGCGCTTCACTTTCGCAATGCTGTACGATAGCAATAAAGCGAGAGTGCTTTTCACTATATTCGGCAGTACTGTTTTCAAGTATTGTTATATATTCCTGCAAAATATCACCCCACAAAGAAAAATCCGCAACTACCATAAGGTAACTGCGGAATTGCGGTAAAAATTATTTCTCTTCCATACCGAAACGCTTCTTAAATCTGTCAACACGACCGCCGGTATCTACCAACTTTTGCTTGCCAGTGAAAAACGGATGACATTTAGAACAAATATCCAAACGAATATCCTTCTTTGTAGAGCGTGTTTCGAATTCGGCACCACAAGCACACTTAATTGTTACCTTCTCATACTGTGGATGTAAACCTTCCTTCATCCTTAAGTCACCCCTTTCAATCGTTGTAACATTAGAATATTATCACATTACTGCGCAAAAATCAAGTAAATTTTTAAAAAATTTAAAATTTGCGTTTAAATTCTTCGTACCATTCGGCAAATTTGAACCTTAAAACATATTTGGTGGGGTTTTGAGCGATGCCTGCACTGTTTTTTGAAACGGTGTCCCGAAGTGATGCACCATCTGCGGCGGGCAAGCAAATCGTCGGAAATACAACACACCACCAGTTTTTGCCTTCCCCCTCACCCAAGGTAATAATCAGTGAGGTATACTCTCCTGCGGGAAGGGTAAAATCTTCATACTCGCGGTTATTAAAATGCGCCTTGCCGATTCGTGCGGTAGCGCCGTAATCAAAGCCGTTTTCCTTAAGCACGGTCTTTGCGCATTCGGTTATTGTCTCAATTTCATTCTGCGCTACGGCAATCGCCGTTTCTAAATCACAACACTCATCAAAAACCGCTGCGGTGCTTTTAAGAACGGCATCCCTTATCAATAACTTAACGTTTTGGTCGGTTTCACTGTCGGAATTCGCAATAATATGAAGTCTTAGTACGTTATGGCGTATTTCGGTACAGCTTGCATCAAATCTTGCAAAGCTTAACGTTATAGCACAAACGAGACCAATAAGTACGCCAAAATGTAAATTCTTTTTAAAATTCTTTTTCATAAATAAAAGCTCCTGCCAAAATATTCTAATGTGAATATTGGCAGAAGCCTTAAATTTTATTCAAAAATTATTCCCGCTTTTGCAGGCAGTGCGACAATTGGCGAATATCCCTTAAGCTTTAGTGTGTCTGCCGCCGCATTTGCCGCGTTTATGTCAGGATATATCGCAAACACGGTCGGTCCGCTACCCGTAAGAGATATAGCCATCGGGTTTGTGGTGGTCATATCGGATAGCAATCCTTCATCAGAGGAAACCAAAGCGAAATCGTTGGTAATATTTTTACAGAGCGCATTTATATCGCCGTCATTTATGGCATCAACCGCCGCTTGTGTTGTAGGTGACGGCATATTGAGTGCATCAATTTTTTTATACATATCGGCGGTGGACTGCTTATCTGAATTCTTTACAAGTACAAATGCACATTCGAGGATATCCTTTATGCTTTCAATACTTTCCCCTATACCGCCTACACGCGCGGTGCCGCCAACGGCACAAAAAGGCACATCGGCGCCAACCGACAGACATATTTCGTTAATCGCCTTATCCGAAAGCCTTGTTTCGTATAATTTATCCAAAGCGCAAATTACCGCCGCGGCATCTGCACTTCCGCCACCCATACCCGAAGACAACGGAATTTGCTTCCTTATGCTAATTTGTGCGCCGCCCGATAATTTAGTGTGTTCAAAAAAAGCTTTCGCCGCCTTATAGCAAATATTATTTTGCTCATCTATATCATCGGCATCACAAATAACCGATATTTTATCGCCGGCTTCAACATCAATAACATCGCAAAGTGTTATTGACTGCATAACGGAATCAAGGATATGATACCCATCAGACCGTTTACCAATAACGTTAAGCGTAATATTAAGTTTAGCATTAGCCCTTACCCGCATCGGTTTCACTTCCCCTTGCATACTTATTTACAGCTTCTTTTATTTTTTGTATTTGTAATACCCCGTATGCCGTCATAGCCCCCGCGACATTTAGTATAAAATCATCTATATCCGCCGAGCCCGACATAAATATTATCTGCAACAACTCAACAATAAGCACCACCGTACATGCAAATGCAAAAAAACGCAATGTTGAATTGATTTTTCTTACTAAAGCGGGCACAAAAAACGCAAGTGGCATAAACACAAAAAGGTTGCCAAGCAAATTTTCCGCAACTATAAACGGCACTATCTTACCCGCCTTAAAAGCATTTATATAAAGTCTTACCGTAGCAAACGGAATAATATTTGTATTTGCGCTTATATATTCCCGTACCTCACGCGTGGAAAGTGTGAATATATTAGAAACATTTCTTCCAAAGCTACCGCTTACAAGCGTAAAATCAATAACAACAATCACGTATATTATAAAAAGCAATATATGACTTATCCGCCTTATTTTATATGCTTTTTGCACCCGTGCCGTACAAAGCAGCCTTGTTGCCATAAATCCCGATGCAAAAATAACAAAGGCACATAAAAACTTTTCGCCGTGAGAAAGGTAGAGTTGTACGATACTTGAAATTATTATAAAACAGGTCGCAATAGCACACACTATATACATAACAATACCCAACATCCATAACGAGCGTTGCTTCAAGTTGTCCACACCTTTCTTTAGAAATCATACCATAACATTCTAACGGTGGGGGCAAGTGATGTCAAGAATTTTATTAATTCCTTACCGCCTGATGAAAACCGTACACCTGTGCGTTAAGCGCGGCAAAGCGGAAACCCTGACTGTGAAGCCCCTCTATCATTTGGGGAAGCGCTTGTACGGTTGTACCCTTGGCGCCCGTATCGTGCATTAGTACACATATACTTTTTTTACCGCGAGCGCCGTTTAGTACGTTGCTTACTATTCTGCTGCTTGGCACTGTGCCGCCTGCGGCATCACCCGAAGATACGTTCCAGTCGTAATATGAATACCCTAGACTTGGCATAAGTGTTGTAAGCTCGGTCATAATTCCCTTGCAATAGCTTGCGCTAACGGCATTACTGCTACCGCCGGGAAAGCGCATAATATTACTACGAACACCCGTTTTAGCATAAACAATATCGGATATTCCTTTAATATCCGTAAGATAGTTATTTACACTACTGTATATATTAGCATATGAATGAGAGGTTGAATGAAGTCCGATTGCATGCCCTTTTGAGTGAATCAGCGGCAGATAATCCATTTTTGCAGTACCCACTACAAAGAACGTAGCTTTTATGCCGTATGTGTCAAGTATATCAAGAATCTTGAGTGTATTATTTGAGGGACCGTCATCAAAAGTAAGATAGCAGATGCCACTATCTGCGGCACCTGCCTGATTTGTGTTGCAAAGCCTTATTTCTTCCTGAAGCTTTTTTCTGGCCTTAAGTTCAATCTGTTGGCGAAGCCCTGAATTTTCCTGTTGGAGACGTGCGCGCTCTTCTTCAAGCTTTGCCTTTGCTTCAAGCGCCTCGTTAAGCTTACCTTCAAGCTCTGCCTTTGCATTTTTGTTATCCTCAAGCTCGGAAGAAAACTGCTCTATCTGAGCGGTGTATTCTTTAATTTTCTCCTCTGCCTCTTTAAGCAATTGAGCATTATCGGTAAGACTTGCATTAGTCTTTATATACTTGCTTTGCTGCGCGTATACCACCCAACCTAAAAATCCGATAATTGCTATCAACAAAAATATAACAACACTGAACACAATATTACTTTTTTGCTTAAAAAACGTCATATATATCCCCTCTTTTACATTATAACACATTTTCCCTGTAAAGCCAATATGTAATACAGTAAAAATATTTGTTGTATTATAGATTTTTTTATGGTATAATTCTTGTTAGAATATAAGCTGGAGGTAAATAATTTTGGCTGAAAAAATTCTTATTACAAGCGATAGTACGTGTGACTTAAGCGCAGAACTTAAGGAACGCTACAATATAAAAACCATACCCCTCGGTATCACTTTGGGAACTGAAGTTTACCGTGACGGGATCGATATTACTCCCGATGATATTTATGCGCACCACGCCAAGACGGGTGAGCTTCCCAAGACCACCGCATCCAACGTTGGTGAGTGCATTGATTTCTTTAAGCCCTTCGTTGATGATGGCTATACGGTAATTCACTTTACTATCAGTTCTTCGATGTCATCCACATACAATAATACTTGTATGGCGGCTTCTGAATTTGATAACGTATACGTTATCGACAGTAAAAATCTTTCAACCGGCGGCGGATTACTTGTAATTGCTGCGGCAGAAATGGCAAAAAGCGGTATGGCGGCAACCGATATCGTAAGTGAAATAGAAAAGCTCACTGCTTGTGTTGACGCTTCCTTTGTTATCGACAGTCTTGATTATCTTTACAAGGGCGGCAGATGCTCTGCCCTCTCGGTTTTGGGCGCTAATCTTCTTAAGCTTAAGCCTTGTATTGAGGTTAAGAATGGCAGTATGGGTGTCGGTAAGAAATACCGCGGCGTTTACGGTGCCGTTTTAAAGCAATACGCCCAAGAAAGACTGCAAAACCCCGATGATATTGATACCTCTCGCGTTTTTGTTACCCACGCGGGTTGCGATGCACAGATTGTAGAGGATATCGTAAATCAAGTGAAAGAAACCGGTCTTTTTAAGGAAGTATTTGTAACACGCGCAGGCTGCACAATTTCATCGCACTGCGGCGCTAATACACTCGGTGTTTTATTTATAAGAAAGTCACCAATCGCATAATTTCGCATAGTATGAAAGCAGGGGCGCAAAAAGGTACCTGCTTATCGGCGGTAGCACAGTGCTATCTTTAAAACTACCGATGCTATGCCCCATTATATAAAAACTCCTCTTCCAAAAGGAAGGGGAGTTCTTTTTTGTTATTTGTGTATATCCTCAAGGTCGGTAAGTCGGTGATTTACTACCTTCAGTTCCTCCTTTTCAACCTCATCACGCTTTTCAAGCTCATATACCCGTTCAACCACCTTGTTATGCATTTCAACCTTTTTTTCAAGCTGTTCAATGCGGTAGTTGGTAAGCTTATTGGAAACAAGGATACCACCCAGTGTACCGCCCAACGTGCCAACAAGTGATATAACGCTGACGATTATTGTATCGTTCATTTTGCTATCACCTCTTACTCAATCGGTACACTATCGGTTATTTCGACCTCAACCCAACCTTGTGTAATAACATTGTTATCAAGTGAGTAAATAGGTTGATATGTCTTTTCGTCTTGCGGATATTCGGTATTTACTAACCTAAAAAACCATTGGCTATTGTGGATTTCCTCGCTATTGGTAAAAACATCTTTACCGCCTATGTTTAGCGGTTTCGGTGCTTTTCTTATAGTGTTTTGGTCTATAAATTTATAAAACATTTAAACTTCACCGCCTACCTCAAACTCAACTGTTCCATAACAATTGGTGTAAAATTCGCCATTGACTAAATCATACATACCTGTTTTTCCGTCTGCCTTGCGATAACAAGGGATAAAGTCACGAATAAGTGTATCGTTATCCCAAACCTTGCAAAAATACATATAGCCATATAAAGTATTTGTTATTGAAGTCTCTCCCGCTTTGCGAGAACCACCTAAAAGCAAACTTGTTTCAGCATTAAAATTAGCATAGTTAATTTTATGTGTTACCTCGTTTATGGTTAATATGTTTTTATGCGCATATATATCGTAAGTTTCCTCTCTTTGTATTTGCAAATCTAACGTATCTTGAGAAATGTTATAATCGTGTCTTACCTTTTTTGATGTGATGAAACAAGCAAATGTATTTTTGAATACATCTGTTCTTGAACAGAAAAACGCTTGATTTACTGTATCGGGACCTTGTTTTACTTTCATTTGTACAGACGTATCTTGATTAGCATAAAAACCCGTATTAATGCAATGACTGCTCCAAAATTTTATCCACTCTACTTGTTGATATTCTTTCGGTAGTAATGCTTTACCCTTTGCCGATAATAACGCTCGTCTGCGTGTTAGAAGGCTCATTCTACCAATCCTCCCACAACAACGCCGTTTTTAATGTTCACTTCCCAAGTTTCGCCGTTAGCAAAAGACGGTGTACCGCCTATATATTTACTTTCGGGTAGGGTGATAGTAACATCGCCCTCGCTTGCTATTGTAAAATCAAAAGAGCATATAAAATCGGTGTTTGGGTATATGATAGTTAGGCTCGATATTTCCGTATCGGCATAATATAAGG
>JAXJYT010000132.1:0-3680 GCA_036306845.1 Acutalibacteraceae bacterium
ATGTCCCCCTTATATTCACTTTTTTGATGTTTTTGAGCCAATTTTAAAGGCGGGCGCCGTTGCCTTTGCTGATTTTAAGATAGACTTTGATGACGGAGGCATTTTAGAAAAACCGCTTGCGGAATTTTTAGGTCGGGATAGCATAAGCGTTGAGAAAAAGACCAAAAAGGGCGATATAAAAACACTCGAAATCGCCGATAAAATAGTATCATTCAAAACCGAAAACAAGAATGGTAACACGTGTCTTTATATCACGCTTCCCGCGGGCAGCACCGATAACATTAACCCCGAATTAATACTTAATAAATTTTTTGAAAGCAGTAATTTTTACTGCTACGTTATCACCCGCACTGCGATTCTTGACCAAAATAAAAAATTGTTCAGATAATTTTTTAAGCGGGAGTAAAACCCCGCCTACATTATGCAAAAACCGGTAGAGAATTCTCTACCGGTTTTGTATTTATTTCATTTCAATATAAATTTATTTTGAAAAAATCTTTTTATAATTTTCTATAGCTTCGGTTATAATCTTTACGGCTTCTTCTCTGCCACTTACCTCATCAACCGCGGTAGTCTTATGTTCAAGATTTTTATAAACTGTAAAGAAATGGCGCATTTCATCAAAGAGATGCTGCGGCAGGTCGTCAATAGAGGTGAACTGATTGTAATTAGGGTCATTAAACGGAATTGCAATAATCTTTTCATCGTTTCTGCCGTTATCAATCATTGATATTACACCTATGGGGAAAGCACGTACAAGGGTTAGTGGCTCCAACGGCTCGGCGCAGATAAGCAGTACGTCAAGCGGGTCGTTATCATCACCGTAGGTACGGGGAATAAAACCGTAGTTTGCGGGATAGTGAGTAGAGGTGTAAAGTATTCTATCAAGGATTATATAACCCGTTTCCTTATCAAGCTCATACTTTTTGCGGCTACCCTTTGTGATTTCAATTACGCATACAAAATCCTCAGGACTGATGCGGTTTTCGGGAATATCGTGCCAGATGTTAGACATAATGTGACTCCTTTTTGTTTTATATAATTATTTTACACCATTTTTTAAAAAAATACAACCTCACATTACACTTGACCGACTCACAGTTTTTTGGTATAACATTATTATACTTGTTAAGGAGTTTTTTATGGAAAGAGAAAGCTTTGGCTCGCGCCTTGGATTTATTCTGATTTCGGCAGGTTGTGCCATAGGTCTTGGAAACGTGTGGCGTTTCCCCTACATCGTTGGTAAATACGGCGGCGCTATTTTTATTTTAATATACTTTTTATTTTTAATAATATTCGGTTTACCGATTATGTCTATGGAATTTTCGGTTGGCCGCGCAAGTAGGAAAAGCATCGCCCACTCGTTTGAGGCGTTGGAGCCTAAAGGTACCAAATGGCACCTTTTCAGCTACATCGGTATGGCGGGAAACTATCTGCTTATGATGTTTTATACCACCGTTACGGGTTGGATGTTCGCATACTTCTTTAAGATGCTTCGCGGTGACTTTGCGGGGCAGCTTAGCAGTGAGCAGATATCGGCGCAGTTTGATACCCTTAACACAAACAGTGTAGCGCAGGTTGGCTTTATGCTTCTTGCCACCGTTTTAGGCTTTACGGTATGCTCTTTGGGACTTCAGAAGGGTGTTGAAAAAATCACCAAGGTTATGATGCTTTTACTGCTTGGCATAATATCGGTGCTTGCCGTTCATTCGGTAACGCTTAACGGCGCGGCAGAGGGCATAAAATACTATCTTGTACCCGACATTAAAAATGTGTGGGATACAACCAACGGCACTGCCGCCGCTGTAAAGGGCTTCGGTGACGTAATATTTGCCGCTTTGGGACAAGCCTTCTTCACGCTTTCAATCGGTATGGGTACAATGGCAATCTTCGGTAGCTACATTCCGCGTGACCGCAAGCTTTTCGGTGAATCGGTACTTATTTCGGCACTTGACACCTTCGTTGCCATTATGGCGGGCTTTATTATTATCCCCGCTTGCTTTGCCTACGATATTCCGCAGGATGCGGGTCCTAATCTTATCTTCAAAACCTTGCCTACCGTATTTAACCGTATGACCGGTGGCAGAATTTGGGGCACGCTTTTCTTCCTCTTTATGATATTTGCCGCAATGTCCACCGTTATTGCCGTATTCGAAAACATAATTTCCTTCGGTATGGATTTGCGCGGTTGGAGTCGTAAAAAATCGGTAATCATAAACCTTATCGCACTTTCGGTTTTAGCTCTTCCCTGCGCGTTGGGTTCTACTGTTTTCTCATTCTTCGCACCGCTCGGCGCGGGTACGGGCGTACTTGATTTTGAAGATTTCCTTATAAGTGAGAACATTTTGCCATTAGGCTCTATCGTTTACGTACTGTTCTGTAGTAGCCGCTACGGTTGGGGCTATGATAACTTTATTAACGAAGCAAATTGCGGCAAAGGCATCGCATTTCCCCGAAAAATCAGAATTTACGTATCGTATATACTGCCCGTTATCGTGCTTTTACTGTGGATAAGCGGTTATATCACAAGATTCTTTGCATAGTGAATCATAGGAATATCGGGTGATATTATGAATAGACTTAAAGAGCCTTATCCCAAGGCAAAAAAAGAGTGATAAAAATCAATCGGCTACCTTCGGGTAGCCGATTTTATTATTTATTCCACCGTTACGGATTTTGCAAGGTTACGCGGTTTGTCTATATCGCAACCGCGGTAAAGTGCAACGTAATATGCGTATAACTGGAACGGTATAACCTCTATCGATGCCTTTAAAAGCGGATGTACGCGGGGTACTAAAATCGATTCCTCGCAAACCTCGTTTATAGCGGTATCGTCCTCGTTAGCACAGGCTATAACATAGGCGCCGCGGGCGTGTACTTCCTTGATATTGCTTACAAGCTTATCAAAGAAAGCCTCTTGACAAGCAAGTGCGATTACCGTTCTACCCTCTTCAATTAGGGAAATCGTTCCGTGCTTTAATTCACCTGCCGCATACGCTTCGGAATGAATATAGGATATTTCCTTTAGCTTAAGCGATGCTTCAAGCGCTACGGCATAGTCGATATTTCTGCCTATGAAGAACAGTGAGTCCTCACCCACGCTATGCTTTGCCATACCCTTTATTTTATCGTTTAAAAGAAGTGTTTCGGATATAAGCTCGGGCAGGCGCAAAAGGTCATTCTGAATCTTGTCAATTTCTTCACTCGGCATACTGCCCTTTAGCCTTGCCGCCCATATTGCAAACATATAAAATACCGCAAGCTGTGTAGTGTAGCCCTTGGTGGTGGCAACCGCAATTTCGGGACCTGCCCAGGTATAGATTACATCGTCCGCCGCCTTTGCGATAGAGCTTCCGACAACGTTAACTATTGCCAAGGTGTGTGAGCCGCGGCGCTTTGCCTCATTAAGAGCCGCAAGCGTATCGGCAGTCTCGCCCGATTGACTTACGATAATCGTAAGCGTGTGACTGTCGGTAATCGGATTACGGTAGCGGTATTCACTTGCCAAATCTACATCGCAGGGAATGCGTAGCATTTCTTCAAAAACGTACTTGCCTACGACACCCGCGTGATATGCCGAGCCACAGGCAACTATCGTGATACGGTTAATATCATTTAGTGTTTTTGCATCTAATTTAAGGTCATCAAACACAATCTGACCGTTTTTGATACGGCTCATA
>JAXJYT010000133.1:0-3658 GCA_036306845.1 Acutalibacteraceae bacterium
GATTATAATAAGGTTGCAGAGGAATACAATAAATCCGTTCGCCGTTTCCCCGGCAGTATTCTGGCGGCAATCTTCGGCTTTGAAAAAGCAGATTATTTTGAAGCAGACGAGGGTGCATCAAATGTACCTCAGGTGACTTTCTAAAAGTTTATGAAAAAACTACTTTGTATTTTATGTGCCATCGCATGTGTGCTTGCCCTTGCGGGTTGCGGCAGTGAGGCTGTTGATTTTAAACCCACCGAGCGCTTTTTTGTAAACGACTATGCCAACGTGATAGAGGATTCGGCAGAAAACGCAATCTACGAAAAGGGCGCCGCTTTGGATAGCGCTACCACCGCGCAGGTGGTGGTCGTTACCGTAAAGAATATCAGCGGAAAGCCTATTTCGGATTTCGCCGTAGAGTTAGGTCGTGACTGGGGCGTTGGCACCGAAGAGGATGATAACGGCGTGCTTATCCTTCTTTGCACCGATATACGCGAAATCTTCGTTGCCACGGGCTATGGACTCGAGGGTGCTTTGCCCGACAGTAAAACGGGCAGACTTATCGATACCTACGCTTTGTCGCACTTTGAGGCTAACGATTTTTCAAGCGGACTTTTAAGTCTTTATTCGGCCATTGTAAACGAGGTTTATATTGAATACGGCTTATCGCCCACCGAGGGCTATACGCCGATAGATAAAATTCCCGAGGCTACCGTAGAAAACGGCGAAGCGATGAAAATTCTTGCTTCGTGGCTTTTGCTTATCGTTCTTGTAGCGTTATATCTCGGTATCTTCAGGCGCAGACACCGCTTTATCTATTTTGGCGGTCCCCCTTTTGGTGGCTACGGCGGCTTCGGTGGCTTTGGCGGTATGGGCGGATTCGGCTCGGGCGGCTCGTTTGGCGGCTTCAGCGGAGGTGGCTTCCGCGGTGGCGGCGGTTCGTTTGGCGGCGGCGGTGCCGGAAGAAAATTCTAATTTTAAGGTTGTATGCAGAATGTCACAGTTTGAGGGAAAGGATTACGGCGAGTATTTTAATCATTTGGAAAAAAGCCTTTATTCCACCCCTGAAAAAAACCAACAACGTTATACCGCGCATCAAAAAAAGCCCTCTGAAAAGAGGGCTTTTGGTGCTGTTATAAGTATACGCCGATATAAAAGCCCTGTTTTGTTTATCTGCGCCTTACTCATCATGGCGGTTGTGCTTGCGGTAACGCTTACGCCCAATAAGGCCGAAAGCAAAAAACCTAACGGTGCAAAGGATAACACGGTAAGCACACCCACCGAAAAGGTGCCGCAAAAGAAAAATTATTTTGCGCGCCGCACGGGCAACGTTCAGAGCATTCCCTCCAATATAGAAAGTCAGAACGTAATTATCGTTAACGTTACCGACAACACCGTTGTTGCCGAGCGCAATGCTACTGCACGGTGCTATCCTGCCTCGACCACAAAGATTATGACGGCGCTTGTTGCGATAGAAAACATAACCGATATGTCGGACACCTTTACGATGACCTATGCGATTACCGACCCGCTTTATATCGAGGGGGCAACCGTTGCGGGCTTTTCTAACGGTGAAGCGGTAAATATGACCGACCTGCTTTACGGCACGATACTGCCTTCGGGCGCCGATGCCTGCGTCGGTCTTGCAATAAGGCTTGCGGGCAGTGAAGAAGCCTTTGTCGAGCTTATGAACGAAAAGGCGCGTGAATTGGGTCTTAAAAACACCCACTTTATGAACTCAAGCGGTCTTTTCCACGAAAATCACTATACTACTGCCGAAGATATGGCGGTGATACTTCGCGCGGCTATGGATAACACACTTTGCCGAAGGATTTTATCAACCTATGAATACACAACCGCATCAACACCGCAACACCCCGACGGCATACCGCTTACAAGCACGCTTTTCAGCTATATGTACGGTACCGAGCCTGAGGGCGCCGATATTTTAGGCGGTAAAACCGGCTTTGTGAACGAGTCGGGCTACTGCATCGCGGCGTTCGGAAAAAGTGATGCAAACAAGGAATATATTTGTGTAACTTTGGGCGGTACGACACATTGGCCCGCCGTGTATAATCAAATCGACCTGTTCACTCAATTTGCCAAGTAATTTATACTTGAAATATTCATATTTGTTTGGTATTATTATATATGTGTATGTCAAAAGTGGCGATTTGCCCTTTTTACAATAATCATTTGTTTTGAATCGAGGAACAAAATGGAAGAGAAAGAAATAAATATAGCCGACCTGTTCTGGCTTGCCTGGAGAAGATTGTGGATTATCATTCTGGCGGCGCTTATTTGTGCAGGTCTGGCACTTACCTACTGTGAATTTATTGCAGAGCCTTCGTATAAGGCTACCGCATCGGTGCTTGTTACAAACGGTGCTATCGCGGGTGAGATTGAGGCTACGGGCGACAAGGTTGCCGCTACCGATGTTTCGGCGTCTCTTTATCTTGCCGATACCATAACCGATATCCTTAAAACACCCGACGTATATATGCAGCTGTCACACGAGCTTGGCGGCGATTATACATACGTTAATCTTATGGAAAGCTTCACGATTTCCCGCCGCAGTGACGATTCGCTTTTTGTGGATTTAGAATTTGTGAGCGGCGACCCGATGCAAGCAATGCGCGTGGCAAACACCTTTGCCGAAATCGCCTGTCAGTACGTGCCGGAGGTTATTCCTTACGCATACGCGCGTGTAACGGCTACGGCTTCAAAGTCCACCCTTGCCTTCCCGCAGACCACCACTACCACCGTTATTGCGGCTCTTTTAGGTGCGGTGCTTGCATACGCTATCGCGTTTGTTGTTGAGTACACCAACAGTACCCTTAAGGGTGAAGAGGAATTTATCAACAAGTATAACGTTCCGCTTTTAGGTTCGGTACCCGACTTTGAAAACGCCGATGAAGACAACTATTCCAAGAAGGGAGGTCGCAAGTATTACTATGGCAAAAAATATTGATGTAACTACACCTGCGACACCCGAAAGCGAAGCGGCAGTAAAACGCCACGTGCCCTTCGCCGTTGTTGAGGCATATAAGACCATCCGTACAAATCTTTCCTTCTTGCTTACAGCTAACGGCTCTAACATAATCACCGTTACGAGTCCTAACGCAGGTGAGGGTAAGTCAACCACCGCGGTTAACCTTGCTATTGCATTTTCACAGCTTGGCGACAAGGTGCTTATTATCGATGCCGATATGCGCCGCGCTTCACTTCATAAGAAATTAAAGCTTGAAAACAAGACGGGTCTTTCCAACGTTCTTGCGGGCTTTATCACCGCTGAGGAAGCTATTCACCCCATAAACGATACCCTTGATGCGCTTACTGCAGGTCAGCTGCCCCCCAACCCGTCTGAGCTTTTAGGTAGCAGTCGTTTTAAGGAGTTTTTGGCAGACATCAGCAGTAAATACGGCTACGTTATTATAGATACGCCGCCCGTAAACATCGTTTCGGATACTCTGCTTATTGCACCGCAAACGGCGGGTATGGTGCTTGTTGTTCGTGATGAATTTACCTATAACGATGCCATCAAGCGCACCCTTTCCGCGCTTGAGTTTGCCAACATTAATATATTAGGCGCGATACTCAACGGTGCTCATCCAAAAGAGGGTCGCAGATATCAGTATCGCAAATACGGATATAAGAAATACCGCGGTTATAACTA
>JAXJYT010000134.1:0-2321 GCA_036306845.1 Acutalibacteraceae bacterium
TTTAATTTTGCCAAAGCCACTTCTAAAGTGGCTTGTCGGAACGCTTTTGAGCGTTTCGACTAACTACAATCATTATTAACATATGTTACTGTTTCGCATAAAATGTAAAGAAAAGATTTTTTCTGCTGTGATTATTTTTCACCAATAGTGGTAATGATATTTACAGTAACATTTTCGGAGTGTGGAACAGTAATGAATATTAAACGCGGAGAAATCTATTATGCCGATTTAAGTCCTGTAATCGGGTCGGAGCAGGGTGGAATACGCCCCGTGCTGATTGTGCAAAACGATGTTGGCAACAGATATAGTCCCACCGTAATAGCGGCTGCAATAACGAGTCAACACGATAAAAGCAATCTTCCGACACACATAAACGTAAGCGCCGAAGGCTGCGGACTTGCGCGTGACTCTATAGTTTTGCTTGAGCAGGTGCGTACTATTGATAAACGCCGTCTTAAAGAGCGTATGGGAACCCTTGACAGTAATTCTATGGGTCTTGTGGACAAGGCGCTCTCGGTCAGTTTTGGGCTTGGTACGGCAATAGGTGATATTCAAGGTGTGGCTACATAAGCCACACCTGTTTTGATAATTTTATTTTTTCAAAAAAATACTTGACTGAGCATTAACTTTGTGATATTATTATTTTTGCACTATGCGGGTGTAGTTCAATGGCTAGAATCCCAGCCTTCCAAGCTGGTCGTGTGGGTTCGATTCCCATCACCCGCTCCAAAAACAAAGCACCAACCTCAAGGGTTGGTGCTTTGTTTTTTAGTGTATGTCTGATGGGAATCGAACAAGGATGGAGCAAACCACATCACATCTTGTTAAATTTTTCAATATATGGTATAATGAATGCCACTGTAGGAAGTGAGTATGACTCTGTTTTTTCGGGCGATATAAATGATTTCAATATTACCGACAATTATAGCGTCAAAGATGTTCCCTTTATCCTTAATATTGGAAAGAATATTAAATATATAGAAAACGTAAAAACGGATGACTACTATCCGCACGTTAACCAAGACGGAAGCGTAACTTTTTATCATCCTGTACTTGAAATAAACTGTTCTAAAGATAATAAATACTTTTATTCTAAGGACGGTAAACTGTACGATAAAAAAACAAACGAATTTATTTCCGTATTCAAATACATAGAATCTTAAACGTTTAATATAGGGGTGTTTTTATGAAGAACGTATTACTTATAGGTGATTCAATCCGTATGGGTTACGATAAGGCAGTAAAGCTTACGCTTGACGGTATCGCAAACGTGCATTTTCCAAAAGAAAATTGTAAATTTGCCGCATATGTGCTTCGCTTTTTGCACGAATGGAAGCCGAATTTGCCCGATGGTGAAAGGGTGGACGTTGTCCACTTTAATGTGGGTCTTTGGGATAATCTCCGCCTTTTCGGTGAGGAACCGCATACGCCTATTGATATTTATTCCTACTATATGGAGCGCATTTGTATCCGTATAAAAAAGCTATTCCCTGATGCGAAGGTGATATTTGCTACCTCTACAAGCGTGTTGAGCGAGAAAATGAACAATGATTTTAAGCGATATAATGAGGATGTTGAGCAATATAACGCCGTAGCTTGCGAAATTGCAAAAAAATATGGCTTTACCGTAAATGACCTTTATGCGCTTTCTTTAACCTTGCCCGAGGATGCGCACTCCGATGCTGTGCATTATTATACCACAACAGGTACCGAAGCCTTTGCGAATCAGGTATTATCTTATCTTGCAGAGGCGCTTGAGCTTGAAAGTGTGCCCGAATATAAAGAGGCGCTTTACACTGAAAAACCAATTGGAATATAAATTAAATAAGGGCAGTTCAGTTTTGCCTTAAGTCCTTTAAAATTTAACCTTTTTTCATTCGAATAAGCATCACGCGGCATTGACCTTCGTGATTGTTTATAAGCTCATAGTCGCCAAAAACAACGGCTTTTTGTATTATGTGAAGGGTGGTCATACCTTTGATTTCGGTACGCACAGTATAACTACACGTAAGGGTGACTTTGTGTATATTCCGTACGGTAGTGTTTATGAAAATCACCTCGTTTTCGAGGATACAGAGTATTATCAGGTCGATTTTCTGTTATTTAATAATGGTGAGGCAAGTACTCTCTTTGATGAAGTAAGAATTATAAGCGGAACAAGGGCTACCGACTTTTTTACTTATAATGGAATAGGTTAGGCGAAACAATTCTGTTTCGCCACAAAATCTTTGATTTTGCGACAAATTTTTACTAAAAATTTGTCCTATCCCATTGCAATGAATGTTGTGCAAAATTAAATATTAGAATTTAATTTTGCCAAA
>JAXJYT010000135.1:0-1767 GCA_036306845.1 Acutalibacteraceae bacterium
CTATTTTACCAAATGATATTTCGGTAATTGGATGTAAGCAGGTCAATTCGGATTTTCACGCGCGTTATAACGCCAAAGGAAAAACCTATGCTTACGGAATGTATATGGGTACAAAAAATCCGTTTTTATCACGTTATTACCTACACCTTGAAAAAAAACCCGACATCGCACTTATGAATGCTTTTTGCAAAACTGTAATTGGCAAACACGATTTTGCAGGGTTTTCATCATCTGGAAGAACTGTTGATGATACTGTAAGAACGATTACTGACTGTAACGTATTAGAGGATAATGGTAAAATTATATTTTTCGTCACTGCCGACGGTTTTTTATATAATATGGTGCGAATACTTGCGGGTACCGCGCTCGGCGTAGGTTATGGCAGACTAAATGTTGGTTGTGCTGAAGAAATATTTAAAACAAATAATCGTGCACTTGGCGGTGACACGCTATCGCCTTGTGGTCTGATACTAAAAAAAGTATATTATTAGGGAGATTGTAATGCCGGAATATAAACGCAAGAAATCTCATAAACAACCACATAAAAGGGTTGTTAAGCAAAACAAAAATCAAAGCGAAGATATAAAAATGTATCCTTCGTATAAATTTAATAAGGGTAATGATGCTCCCGTTCGTGTTGTGGAGGGCAGGAAGTTACGTAATAAGCTAAAGCTTAAAATAATGGCTATATCATTTGCTGTTATAATATCAATTTGCGTTGTTTTATCTTTACTGCTACCCGTTTCTATTATGGAAAATATTACGAATACGGTTGCATTAATCGGCGCGGGTAATTATCCAATTGATATAACGGGGGCAAAAACGTTAAATGTTGCTCAAAAAGGCTCATATTATTACGTTCTTACCGATACGAATATATCTGCATACACAAACGGCGGTAAAAAAATATTTGATGAACCGCACGGTTTTTATTCTCCCGTCATTTCAACATCTCAAACAAGAGCGCTTGTATTTGATCAGGGCGGTAATGAGTTGCAGATATATAACTTAGGCGGCGTCGTTGATATTTTTAATACCGAAAAGCCGATTGTTAACGCAGCTATTTCACGTTCGGGTAACTTTGCAACTATATGTGAATCTGATGATTATACCGCAGTCGTTTCCGTTTACAGTAAAAATAAAGAAAAGCTTTACGAATGGAACTCTGCCAAAGATATCATAAATAATATTGCGATTTCTGCTTCTGGCAAAAAAATAGCAGTTTCGGCAATTAATGCATCGGGCGGCAAATACGTATCACGTGTAACGGTTTTGAACTTCGAATCTGCCGACCCGCTGTATACATTGGATTTAGAAGAAAACGTTGTTCTTTCGCTTTCAGATATGGGCAAGGGCTTCAACGTTATTACTAATAACTCATACCGTTTCGTTGATTGGTCTAAGTATACAACTACCGAAATTACCGATTCGGGTGAAATTGATATGTTCCGCCAAACCCCAAGCGGCGCATTGGTTGTATTCAACCGTGCTAATGATAAGAGCGATAATACGGTGGTTGCGATATCTAAACGTGGCAAGAAAATAGCAAGCTTCCATAAAAGCGGAATTATAAGTGACATTAAATTCACACACGGACATATCTATTGTATAAGCGATACAACGGTGAGTCTTTATGATAAAACGGGCAATCTTTTGCGCGACGGAAGTTGTGGTTATGGTGCTATCAGATTTTCGGTAATATCTGAATATGCACTTGCGGTTATTACTGATACCGATATACAAAAAACAGAGCTTTTAGCTAAGTAA
>JAXJYT010000136.1:0-7567 GCA_036306845.1 Acutalibacteraceae bacterium
CAAACCCGTAAGCTTTTTAAGGTTTGCGCCCGTCGTCATATCCCAATTTTTACCTTTATTAATAAGCTTGACCGTGAAGCGCGCGACCCGTTTGAGCTACTTGATGAGCTTGAAAAGGAGTTCGGCATCGGCACCTATCCGATAAACTGGCCTATTGGTTGCGGCGTAAGCTTCAAGGGTGTTTTTGACCGTGAACGCAGACAGATTATGACCTTTGGTGATATGCATAGAGGTCAGGAAAGACTTTCTGCTATTGAATGCGATATTACAGATACTGAAAAGCTTGACGAGCTAATCGGTGAGTATCAGCGCGCCGAGCTTGTTGACCAGATTGAACTTTTAGACGGCGCAAGCTTCGATTTCGATATTGATAAGGTGCGCCGCGGTGAACTTACCCCCGTTTTCTTTGGCTCGGCGCTTACCAACTTCGGTGTAGAACCGTTTCTTGAAAACTTTTTGGAAATGACCACCGCTCCGCTTGCCCGTACCACAAAAGCAGGCGACGTTACCCCTGACAGTGAGGATTTTTCCGCCTTTGTATTTAAGATTCAGGCTAATATGAATAAGGCGCACCGTGACCGTATGACCTTTATGCGAATTTGCTCGGGTAAGTTTGAGCGCGATAAGGAATACTATCACATCCAAGGCGGTCGCTCGCTCAGACTTTCACAACCCCAGCAGCTTATGGCGGATAGCCGACAAATTGTTAACGAAGCCTATGCAGGTGACATTATCGGCGTTTTCGACCCCGGTATTTTTTCAATTGGCGATACCGTTTGCGATGCCAAGCACAAGGTACAGTTTGAGGGTATCCCCACCTTTGCGCCCGAGCATTTTGCGGTAGTTGAGCACACCGACAGTCTTAAGCGCAAGCAGTTCGTTAAGGGTGTTGAGCAAATAGCGCAGGAGGGTGCTATACAAATCTTCCACGAGCCGAATTCGGGTATGGAAAGAGTTATCGTAGGCGTCGTTGGCGTGCTTCAGTTTGAGGTGCTTGAGTACCGACTAAAGAACGAGTACAACGTAACGGTTACGCGCAACAACCTTCCCTATCAGTTTATACGCTGGATCGGTAACGAGGGTATTGACGTTAAGTCGCTTAACCTTACCTCTGATACCAAGTGGGTTCAGGACTTTAAGGGTAACGACCTTTTGATTTTCACAAGCGAATGGAACATTAACTGGGCGCTTGAAAAGAACGAAGGACTTATATTAGAGGATTTCAGTAAGGAATGATAATATGAATATCGCAGTAATTACGGGAGCATCATCGGGTATCGGTACCGAATACGTACGCGCGGTAAATTCTATGTACCCCGATGTTGAGCAGATATGGATTATAGCGCGCAGAGAAAACCGACTTATTGAAATCGCGCAGAATATCGGTGAAAAGGTTATAGCCCTTCCGCTTGATATTACAGATCCCGTTTCTATCGAAAAGTACAAGAAACGACTTATAGAAAGCGGCGCTAACGTTAAACTACTGATAAACAATGCAGGCTTCGGCAAGTTATCCCGCTTTGATGAGTGTGACCAAGCCGACAGTACGGGTATGATAAGACTTAACTGCGAAGCGCTAACCGTTATGACCGCCGCAACACTTCCCTTTATGTGTGATGGCGGTGAGATTGTAAATCTATGCTCGATAGCATCCTTTGCGCCGAACACGCGTATGGCGGTTTACAGCTCTACCAAGGCGTACGTTATGAGCTTTTCACGCGCACTTCGCGAAGAATTAAAAACGCGTAAAATCAACGTATTAGCGGTTTGCCCCGGTCCTATGGACACCGAATTCTTATCGGTTGCTAACATAGAAAAAGGCGTAAGCCATACCTTCGATACACTTCCGCGTGTAAACCCGCGCGTTATGGCGGTAAAATCACTCAAGGCATCAAAGCGCCACCGTGCAGTTTATACCAATCTGTTGTTCTTTAAGTTCTATCGATTACTTGCAAAAATTCTTCCGCACTCAATCGTTATGAAAATGTGCGGTACATAAATTTTAAGAGCCACTGTTTGGCAGTGGCTCTTTTTTCGCTATACAAAAAGCTTTGCGGCAAGTTTCCGCAAAACCTAAATGTTTTTTGTTTTACTGTAGTGTTCCTTTATTGCCTCAAAGGTTTCATCACTGATGCTATGCTCTATCTTACAAGCATCCCGCGCCGCAACGGTACTGTCAACACCCAGAGAAATTAACATTTCGGTAAGCACCGTATGGCGTTCAAATATAACCCTTGCAATTTTAAGGCCGCTATCATTAAGGGTTATATAGCCATCCACGTCCACGGTAATATGTCCCGCCTTTTTAAGCAGACCTACCGCACGGCTTACGCTGGGTTTAGAATACCCCATTTCCTTGCAAATATCAATGGAGCGCACACGCTCATTACGGGATAGTAGTGTATATATCGTTTCAAGATACATCTCGCCTGATTCCTGCATAACATCACCTCTTGTTATATATAGAATAACACAAATTACTTTTATTTGCAAGTTTTGAAAATTTTAGCAAAAAACGCTTGACTTTAATAATTCGCAGTGCTATAATGTCACAAGGTTAGCCGTTGCTAACCAATGCTTTCAAAGGGTGACAAACATGAATTTAAAGGAAGCCGCAGAAGGTGTCGAATATATCATTAAAGAAATAAAAACTGCAGACGAAGAACTTAATTCTTTTTTGTTTTCGTTAGGTTGCTATAGCGGTGAACCAATTACCGTAATATCGCACCGCAAGGGTGGTTGCACCGTTTCCATTAAAGATGGGCGTTATAGCATTGATACTCAATTAGCGGAAGCCATCATCATATAATGCAAAAATAAGCGGTTGCTTATTTTTTTGCTGTATCAGTTAGCGGTTGCTAACCGACGTTTGTATTATTATCAAAAACAATTTATATAAGCCACACGGCAGGAGGATTAACCGTATGAAAATTGCTTTAACAGGCAACCCGAACTCAGGTAAAACCACAATGTTCAATGCTCTTACGGGCAGTAACGAAAAGGTCGGCAACTGGGCAGGTGTTACCGTAGATAAAAAAGAACACACCATAAAGCATACATATTATAACGGTAAAGATGCGCTTGTTGTAATTGACCTTCCCGGTGCATACTCTATGTCACCGTTTACAAGCGAAGAAAGCATAACAAGTTCTTATGTAAAGAACGAAAATCCTGATGTTATCATAAACATTGTGGATGCAGATAATTTAAGCCGCAGTCTTTTCTTCACAACCCAGCTTTTAGAACTGCAAATTCCCGTTGTTGTGGCACTCAACAAGAGTGATATCGGCAAGAAAAAAGGCAATAAGATTGATGCCGACAAGCTTTCCAAAAAGCTTGGTTGTCCTGTTATTAAAACCGTTTCTACTTCAGCTGACGGTTTGAAGGCTCTTATCCAGGCCGCTACTGCACAAATAGGTAAAGAGCAGAGCGCACCTTACATACAGGGTGATATTGACCTCACCGACAAGGTAGTGGTTGAAGCTGCTGACCGCAAACGCTTTGAATTTGTCAATAAAATTGTAAAGGAAGTTGAGACCCGTAAGGTTCTCACCAAAGAAAAAAATATTGGTGACAAGATCGATAACATCCTCACAAATAAGTGGCTCGGTCTTCCGATTTTTGCCTTGGTTATGTTTCTTGTGTTCTACATCTCGCAAAGTACACTCGGCGCCTGGATTGCCGAAGGCTATGAATTTGAAAGCGGTAAAGTAATTCCCGGCCTTGTAACCCTGCTTGAAATGTTTCAAGGTTTTGTTGCCGGACTGCTTGAAAATGCCAATCCTTTGCTTTCCGCTATCCTTGTTGATGGCGTTATAGGTGGTGTAGTTGCCGTTGTCGGCTTCCTACCTCTTGTTATGATTATGTACTTCCTTATTGCACTTTTAGAGGATTGTGGGTACATGTCCCGCGCCGCAGTAGTTCTTGACCCCATTTTCAAAAGAGTTGGACTCTCCGGAAAATCGGTTATACCCTTCGTTATCACCGTAGGTTGCGCAGTTCCAGGCATTATGGCAAGCCGTACAATCCGTAACGAGCGTGAGCGCAGAGCGACCGCTATGCTTGCTCCGTTTATGCCTTGCGGAGCTAAAATCCCCGTAATATCACTTTTTGCCGGCGTCTTTTTCGAAAACGCTTGGTGGGTTAGCGCGTTAATGTATTTTGCTGGTATCGCGCTTATCTTCCTTGGTGCGCTTCTTGTCAACGCCATAACCGGTTACAAGGCAAGAAAATCGTTTTTCATTATTGAACTCCCCGAATATAAAGCTCCTTCACTTTGGGGCGCATTTAAGTCTATGTGCTCTCGTGGTTGGGCTTACATCGTTAAAGCTGCTACCATCATCCTTCTTTGCAATATGGCGATTCAACTGATGCAGTCGTTCACTTGGAGCTTGCAGGTTGCGGAAAGCGCGGATGCCTCTATTTTAGCCTCTATCGCTTCTCCCTTTGCATATCTGCTTGTTCCTGTTATAGGTGTTCTTTCGTGGCAAATGGCAGCCGCAGCCATTACGGGATTTATCGCAAAAGAGAACGTTGTGGGCACCCTTGCCGTTTGCTTTGTTGGTCTTGAAAACCTTATTGACACGGAAGAATTGGCACTTATGGAGGGCGCAGG
Source organism: Acutalibacteraceae bacterium (assembly GCA_036306845.1). Lineage (GTDB taxonomy): Bacteria > Bacillota > Clostridia > Oscillospirales > Acutalibacteraceae > UBA737. Next base: position 4,616 of record JAXJYT010000136.1, read on the forward strand.
CGCAGAGGTTGCGGGTATTATGTCCATCACCAAGGTTGCGGCTCTCGCATACCTTATGTTCAACCTTTTCACTCCTCCCTGCTTTGCGGCAATCGGCGCTATGAACGCAGAAATGAAGAGTGCTAAATGGCTTTGGGGTGCAATAGGTTTACAGCTTGCCGTTGGCTACACCGTTGCTTTTCTTGTATATCAAATAGGTACACTTATTACAATCGGCACCTTTGGCAAAGCTTTTCTGCCCGGACTGATAGCAGTACTTAGCATGGCAATTATCGTTTGCGCACTTATAGTAAAAAGCGAACACGAGCTTAAGAAAACTAATTGATACAGGTAAAATAATATGGAAAATTTTATTATAATCTTAGTTATAGCAATAATAATTATTGCTGCGGTAGGTTATATCATACGGCAAAAAAAGAAGGGTAAGCACTGTATTGGTTGCCCCTATGCCGAAAACTGTAACAAACAAAATCATTGCGATAAATAACGGGTAGCGACACAAACTGTCGCTACCCGTTATTATATACAAAGCTTAAATACTCATTAGTTTCAGGATGATAAAATCCAATTTCGTGCGAGTAAAGCGCTATGCTTTCGGCATCATCGCGTGCTCCGTATTTACGGTCCCCCACAAGCGACATTCCACGCGAAGCGAACTGCACGCGAATCTGATGGGTGCGTCCCGTATGAAGCACCACACGCGCCGTTGTAAGTGTAACGTCTTCATTCTGCACCGTTTTGATTACGGTGTATTCAAGCAGAGCTTCCTTTACGCCCTTTCTTTCACGCTTAACCACGTAGGTTTTATTTTTTCGACTGTCGTGAAACAACAGGTCCTGCATTGTACCGCTCTGTTCTTTTGGTACGCCGTGCACCGTGGCAACATACACCTTTAAAAAGCGTTTTTCGGCAATATCTGCGCTAAGCTTTTGCGCGGCGAATTTAGTCTTTGCGTATACCATTACGCCACTCACGTCGCGGTCAAGTCTGTGTAGCGGATATATATTGCTTTTGCACATATCAGAAAGCACTGACACCATACTTTCCTTGCCGCCGCTATCAGCTTGCGACAGTATTCCTACGGGCTTTATCGCTACTACTATATGCTTATCCTCATATAAAATTTCCATACTTTTCCTCACACGAAAAATAGCTTTGTGCAAACAAGCATTATACCTAAAAAGGCAAAATTTACAGCCGTAAACATCGCGAGATACCGCTTGGCATCGTTAGGATACAAAATACGGTATTCACTGAAGGTTATAAGGCTTGCAAGCGAAGCAATAAGCGTACCCGTACCGCCGATATTAACACCCAAAAGCAGTAAACGGTAATCGTTTGTAAAGCGCGACAACAGTATTGCAGAGGGCACGTTACTTATGGCCTGACAAGAAATCGTGGAAACAAGTAAAGTATCACGCGCTATCAAATCAGATACAAAGATATTTACGGCATCTATTCTTGACAGATTCCCTGCAAATATAAAAAAGAAAAAGAATGTGCCAAGCAAGGAATAGTCCACCATTTTAAGCGCATCTCTATCAGCAAAATAAATGATTACCGGTATTATGATAAGTCCTAAAATATAAGGTACTATCCTGAAAACAATAAGAAGTGATAATGCAAAAAGTATAAGATAAAGAACTGTACGGCGAATGTTAAGCTTTTCACCAAATTCTTTAGATATGGTAAGCTTTATAGGCTTTATAGGCACGCACGCCAACATCAGAAGCGCAATAGCAAGTAAAAAGGGCGGCAACATAATGGCACAGAATTCACCTGTTGGTATATTAAAATACGAATAAAGATATAAATTCTGCGGATTGCCGAATGGAGTAAGCATACCACCTAAATTTGCCGATATGTTTTGCAGTATGAAAAGGTATGCCATATGTTTTTCTTGATTTGTAGCCGTTAATGCAAAGAATCCAAGCGGTAAAAAGGTAATTAGCGCCATATCGTTGGCTATAAGCATAGAGCCCAAAAACGTGATTACAATAAGCATCACGAAAAGGCCGCGCAAATTACCCGCAAATAAAACACAGCGTCTGGCCAAAATAGTAAAAAACTTAATATTACGAAGCGCGCATACCACGGCTAATGTTAAAAACAGACAGGTAAGCGTTTTAAAATCAAAGTAATCTAAATACTGCTTGTCTATCGGCACAAAGAAGCAGGTTACAACGGCAAGCACTGCCGCTATACAAAAAACCGTTTGCCGTTTTATAAATCTTATTAAAGCCATATAAAAATCCCCTAAAAATGCCTATTTTCTTCTGCGCTTTGGCACTTCAAGTCCTAAAAGCTTCTTATCGCGCTTATCAAGCTCTATCTTTTCAAACATTTCGGGGCGCTTTTCCTTTGTTATAAGAAGCGACTGCTTTCTGCGCCAGTTATCAATTTCGGCGTGGTTTCCCGAAAGCAGAACTGCGGGCACCTCACGCTCGTGCCATACGGGCGGACGGGTATACTGCGGATATTCAAGCACTCCCGAGAAATGACTTTCATCCTCAAAGCATAGGTCATCGGATAAAACGCCAGGCAGCATACGGCAAACGCTGTCTGCAACTATAAGAGCGGGTAATTCACCGCCCGTTACAACATAATCGCCGACCGAAATTTGCTCATCCACTATTTCCTCTATCACACGCTCATCGATACCCTCATAGTGACCGCAAAGCAACACAATGCGGTCAAGCTTGGATAGCTCAACCACTCTTTTTTGGGTAAGCGTAGCGCCTTTTGGCGACATATAAATCAGGTGTGGCTTCGGCTCATTTTCGCCGTAAAGGCTCTTATAACAGTTATAAATAGGGTCTGCCGCCATTACCATACCCATTCCGCCGCCATAAGGGGTATCGTCCACCTTATTATGCTTATTTCCCGCAAAATCGCGTATATTGGTGCAATGGATTTCTACCTTTCCCGACTTTTGCGCTCGGCCTATAATAC
>JAXJYT010000137.1:0-5624 GCA_036306845.1 Acutalibacteraceae bacterium
AGATTACACCCGTATCAAGCACCTTGCCCGTACCGTCAACAACCGCAACCTTACAACCCGTTCTGTAGCCTGGGTCAAGACCTATTGTCACGCTGTTTTTTACGGGTGGTTGCATAAGCAACTGACGAAGATTGGTAGAAAACACCTTAATCGCCGAATCACTCGCCTTTTCGGTAAGCTCGTTCCGCATTTCACGCTCGATAGAGGGGAAGATAAGTCTTGTATATGCATCCTCTGCCGCGGCGCGTACCGTATCGGTTGCGGGCGAGCCCTCTTTTATATGGGATTTAGCGATTATAAACATCGCTTTTTCGCGCTCAAAATCAACCGAAACCTTTAAAAATCCCTCTTTTTCACCGCGGTTTACGGCAAGAATTCTGTGCGAGGGGATTTTTGAAAGCGGCTCGGTATAATCGGCGTACATTTCATAAACGTCAAGCTCTTCCTTTGCGGCTGAGGTTACAAGGCGACCGTGTGCCGCGCAAACGAAGCGCATTCTTTTTCTTACGTCGGCATCATCCGAAATGGTTTCGGCAATAATATCCATAGCGCCTTGCAAAGCATCCTCCGCGGTTTCTACACCAAGCTCGGCGTTAATAAAATCTGCGGCAAGAGCTAAAGGCTCCGCGCAGTCAGGCGCTTGTGCATAGATGATATCAGCAAGGGATTGCAGTCCCTTTTCCTTGGCAACCGATGCGCGCGTTTTACGCTTCTTTTTATATGGGCGGTAAAGGTCATCAAGCTCGGTCAAAGTAGCCGCGGCATCAATAGCGGCGGACAATTCCTCGGTTAGCGCGCCCGCTTCCTCAATTGCCGCCTTTATCTTTTCACGGGTTTCATCCATATTGCGCAGGTAGGAAAGGCGCTCGGATAATTCACGCAAAATCTGGTCATCAAGCGAGCCCGTAAGCTCCTTGTGGTAACGCGCGATAAAGGGAATGGTATTGCCCTCATCAATAAGCTTTACGGTGTTTTCAACCTGAAAGGGTTTAAGTGAAAATTCCTGTGTTAATTTTTCTAAAACGTTCATATATACTCTCCAAGATTAATTTAAAGTATTATAACAAAAAAATACCGTAAAGTAAACTATATTATTCATTATTTTATATTGCATTTTAAGGAGTTTGGCGGTATAATTTAATAGAATAGATAATTATGTCTTTTTTTCGGAGGATTAAATGTTAGAACTTAAAAATATATGCTTCTCTGCCGAAAGTGAAAACGGCACAAAGGAAATACTGAAGGACATATCTCTCACCATAGAGGATGGATTTGTGGCTATCACAGGACCCAACGGCGGCGGTAAATCCACACTTGCCAAGGTGATTGCGGGTATTATTACGCCAACCTCAGGTCAGATTTTGCTTGATGATGAGGATATAACGGGTCTTTCTATAACCGAACGCGCTCAGCGCGGCATAAGCTTTGCTTTCCAACAACCCGTGCGCTTTAAGGGTATCACCGTACACGACCTTATTCGCTTGGCGGCGGGCAAGAAAATCGGCGTGGGTGAGGCATGCGCTTATCTTTCCCGCGTGGGTCTTTGCGCCCGTGATTATATCAACCGTGAGGTTAATGCTTCGCTTTCGGGCGGTGAGCTTAAAAGAATAGAAATCGCCACCGTTCTGGCGCGTGGCACCAAGGTGTCGCTTTTTGATGAGCCTGAGGCGGGTATCGACCTTTGGAGCTTCAACAACCTTATAAACGTATTTGAAAAAATGTATAGCACTTTAGGTGGCTCTATAATTATAATTTCGCATCAGGAGAGGATTTTGAATATTGCCGACAAGGTAATCGTGTTGGCAAACGGAAATCTTAAGGCTTACGGACCAAAGGATGAAATTCTGCCCGAATTACTTGATGTTTCAAAGAGCGCCTGCAAGGTGCTTACCGACAGTCTGGAGGGAGCGCAATGATGAATAATACCGAACTTGAACTGCTTAAAATCATTGCCGATATGGATGGCACGCCCGACGGCGCTTATAATATCCGCGCAAACGGCGCTTTAGGCGGCAGACGTACCACCGATAATATTGATATAAAAAACAAAACGGACAAGCCCGGCATTGATATTGTAATCCGCGCTGGTACCGTGGGGGAGACGGTGCATATTCCCGTTGTTATAAACGCTACGGGTATGACCGATTTGGTTTACAACGATTTTATAATCGGTGAGGGCGCCGACGTTACCATTATGGCGGGTTGCGGTATCCACAACTGCGGTGAGGAGCAATCGGGGCATGATGGTATCCACACCTTCTTTGTGGGTAAAAATGCCAAGGTTAAGTATATCGAGCGCCATTACGGTGAGGGTGACGGAAACGGCAAAAACGTTATGAATCCCACCACCATTATAAATATTGACGAGGGCGGTTACTTAGAGATGGAAACCGCGCAGATAAAGGGTATAGACTCTACCAAACGTATAACCCGTGCGGCTATTGCCGATGATGCAACCCTTATTATCCGCGAAAAGCTTATGACACACGGTACGCAGTATGCCGAAACCGATTTTTCGGTGGATATGAACGGCAAGAATTCAAGCGCTCAGGTCGTTTCACGCTCGGTAGCGTGCGATGAATCGCGTCAGCTTTTTAAATCAAACATTAACGGTAATAACCTTTGCACAGGTCATACTGAATGTGATGCCATTATTATGGATAACGCCAAGGTCAGCGCGATACCCGAAATCAATGCAAACCATATTGATGCTTCGCTTATACACGAGGCGGCAATCGGTAAAATTGCGGGTGAACAGCTTATAAAGCTTATGACCTTGGGCCTTACCGAAAAGCAGGCAGAAGAAGAAATTGTGAACGGATTTTTGAAATAATGAGAACGATAAAGCTTATTAAAAGGTTTTTGCCCTACTATAAAAAATACGTGGGCACCTTATGCTTCGACCTTTTTTGCGCCGCACTTACTACGGTATGCGAATTGGTGCTACCGATGATAGTGCGCGAAATAACCGACCTTGCCACCACCGATGCCGCCGCGCTTACGGTGAGCTTTGTGTTGCGCATTGGCGCGTTTTATCTGGTGCTTCGCGCCATTGATACCGCCGCAAACTACTATATGGCAACTATAGGTCATATTATGGGTACGAAAATTGAAACCGATATGCGCCGCGATATGTTCTCGCATCTGCAACGGCTTTCATTCTCTTATTATGATAACACCAAAATCGGTAGCATAATGTCGCGCATTACCAGTGACCTTTTCGACGTTACAGAGTTTGCGCATCACTGTCCCGAGGAATTTTTTATCGCCTTTGTAAAGATTACGGCAGCGTTCGTAATACTTTGCAGGGTCAACGTGGGACTTACGCTTATAATCTTCTCAATCGTACCGCCGATGGTTGTCGTGCTTATGTTCTTTAGTCACAGAATGAAGGACGGATTTCGCGAATCGCGTAAAAAGGTGGCGGAGCTTAATTCCTCGGTGGAGGACAGTCTGCTTGGCATACGCGTGGTAAAATCCTTTGCTAATGAGGATATTGAGGAGGAAAAATTCCGCGAGGGTAACGTGGGCTTCCTTAAAGTAAAAACCAAGGTTTATAAGTATATGGGTAGCTTCCATTCCTGTATCCGCCTATTTGATGGCCTTATGTATATTACCGTTGTTGTTGCGGGCGCTATATTTATCGGCAAGGGCAAAATAAGCGCCGCCGACCTTGTAGCGTACCTTATGTTTGTCACAACGCTTTTAACCTCTATCCGCCGTATTGTTGAGTTTTCCGAGCAGTTCCAACGCGGTATGACGGGTATCGAGCGCTTTGCCGAAATAGTTGACCAAAATCCCGATATCGTTGATAAGGCGGATGCGGTTGAGCTTACGGACGTAAAGGGTGACATAAACTTCAGTGACGTAAGCTTCGCTTATTCTGAGGAGAATGAGGAAGTTTTAGCGCATCTTAACCTTCGCATTAACGCGGGTGAGAACGTAGCGCTTGTCGGCCCTTCGGGTGGCGGTAAGACCACTATATGCTCACTTATTCCGCGCTTTTATGATATCGAAAAGGGAAAAATTACGGTTGACGGTCTTGATATCCGCGACGTAACGCTTAAATCCCTTCGCGAAAATATCGGTATCGTTCAGCAGGATGTTTATCTGTTTTCGGGCAGTGTTATGGAAAATATTGCCTACGGTAAGCCCGATGCTACACCTGATGAGGTGTATGCGGCAGCGCGCCTTGCTGGAGCCGAGGAGTTTATTAAAAACCTTCCCGACGGCTACAATACCTACGTGGGCGAGCGCGGCGTTAAGCTTTCGGGCGGTCAGAAGCAGCGCATATCGATAGCGCGCGTATTCCTTAAGAATCCGCCCATTCTTATTCTTGATGAAGCAACGAGCGCTCTTGACAACGAAAGCGAGCGGCTTGTTCAGAAATCGCTGGAAGCTCTGGCAAAGGGCAGAACAACACTTACTATTGCCCACCGCCTTACCACCATCAAAAATGCCGATAAAATTATAGTGCTCACCGCCGACGGTATCGTAGAAAGCGGCAGTCATAAGGAGCTTTTATCAGCAGGCGGTCTTTATTCCGATTTATATAAATCGTACAGTGAAACATAATTATTGCCAAAGTTGGAAATATTTGATATAATATTTTTTTAGAAAGGGAGTTTTGGGTATGACCACAAGCACAGTTTCGGCATCTATCGTTACCTATAATGACCGTGCGCGCGTGGGCGATGCCTGCAACTCTTTATTAGAAAAAACGGTTCGCTACGCACCAAAGCTTTATATAATTGATAACGGCTCGATTGACGGTACGGTACAAGCCTTAAAGGATTTTGACGTAACCATTATCGAAAACGGCAGTAATCTGGGCTTCGGCGCGGCGCACAATAAAATGCTCGGCGCACAAATGGGCAAATATCACTTTTTTGTAAATCCCGATATTTTGCTCAAGGAGGACGTTATCTCTGATATGGTGGATTTCTTTGAAGCGAATCCCGATGTAGTGATGGCGTGTCCTAAAATTCTTAATCCCGACGGTAGCGAGCAAAAGCTACCTAAATACCGCCCAACCTTTAAGCGTTTGTTTTTGGGCAGACTGTCACGTGCGGTTCGAAGTGAGTACATCTGGGGCGAGCGTGAGCTTCAGAATCCTTGCGATATAGATTTTTGTACCGGTTGCTTCTTTTGTATCAGAAGCGACGTGTTTAAAAAGCTTGGCGGCTTTGATGAACGCTATTTTATGTATCTTGAGGATGCCGATTTGACCCTTCGCGCAAAGCAATTCGGCAGGGTGGTAATCGTACCGCAAATATCGGTAACGCATCTTTGGGAAAGGGAAAGCGCAAAAAGCATTAAATATCTGCTTATTCCTACGGCTTCTTGCTTTAAGTTTTTGTGGACGTGGAGGCAAAACACAAAATGAAGATAATGATAACCGGCTCTAACGGTCAGCTGGGGAACGAGCTTCAGTCTATTTTAAAGACGGGGGCAAGTGAAATCGGCGCTATGCCTGAGGCACTTAAGGGCGCTAAAATATTCCCCGTTGACGTAGATACGCTTGATATAACCGACAATACCGCGGTTAGAAAATACGTGCTTGAAAATAAGCCTAACGTTATAATCAACTGCGCGGCTATGACCAATGTTGACGGTTGCGAAAC